>CAMJQA010000046.1 GCA_946407895.1 uncultured Prevotellaceae bacterium | reverse complement strand
CCGTCGCACCAGCGCATCACCTGCATGGCCACGAGAGCCTTCCCCCCAGGCTTCACGAAGCTGGTAAGCTCAAATTCCGCCTCCATCTTGGAGTCCTCGCTATAGCCAACCTCCCTGCCGTTCACCCACAGCGTCAGGTTGCTGGTGGCAGAGCCGACATGAAGGAATATGCGCTGGCCCTTCCAATCCGCCGGGATGTCGAATTCGCGCCGGTACGAGCCGGTGTAATTGTTACGCTCCTCAACATAGGGCGGATTGCTGGCAAACTGATTGTGCCACGAGTAGCCCACGTTCTTGTACACCTTCTCGCCATGCCCGTTTATCTCAAACAGACCGGGCACGGGGAAGTCCTCCCACGAAGAATCATCAAATTTAGGCAGGAAAAAGCCCTGGGGAGCCTGATTGTGGTCCTTTACGAAGCAAAATTTCCACTTCCCCTCCAGCGTCATAAAGCGGCTGCTGCCCTCCTTCACTCCGCGGCGCGCTTTTTCAAGCGATTCGTAGGCGAAGAAGGAGCTGCGGGGAGCAACTGTGTTCACTCGGGTTACATTGGGGTCGAGCCACCGCGGGGTGGACGTCGGGGCGGCTTGGGCCGTCAGTAACGAGACCATTGTCGCCAGGCTAAGAAAGATTCTCTTCATAGATGTGTTGTTATTATTGTTCATTATTGTAATATTCATTATCATTCCACTGCATCATGCCGCCGTATCAGGCCCGGTATCGCGCCTCCGACACGAAAACGCCACCATATCAGGCCCGGAATCAGGGCTCCGGCAGGCAAAGGTAAGCAATTTCCCGTTAATAGCAAAAAGTTTTCGCCTCAAGGCCCTCGATTTCTGCTATTTATTTATAAATTTGGGGCAAAATGACAACGAACAAGGATGAAAAAAAGCACGCGGAACCTACTTTTTGCCAATTTGGAAGCAATTCCCGCCCTGGACATAAGCGTATGCCCTCAGGTGAAACCGTCCGGAACACCCATCCCGATATTATTTTCAACGAACGGTGCGGCGACATTTCGCCCGAGCACAGAAAAGCAGCATTCCGGCCCGCACTCGGGCACACGTTCTATTACTTCTACGGCCTATCACCTCTACGTCCTGATTAAGAACATTCAGGCCATATAATCTATATGAAACTCAGCATGCTCCAATACATTATTATATATAATAAGATGAAGACAAAAAAAGAGCAATGAAGGAACAAAATAAAGAGAAAAAATGAAAGAACAATGGAGAAAATGGCTATCGGACCTGCAGAATCTGATGCTCCCCAGGTTATGCCCCGTCTGCTCACAACGTCTCATGCCAAACGAGCAATTCATCTGCCTGGCATGCTCAATGGATTTGCCTCGCATCAACCTGAATCCGATTGACGACAATGCCATGATACGGAAATTATGGGCACAGATACCCGTGGAGACGGGAACATCCGTCATTGCCTACCGCCACCAGTCACCCTTCCATAACATCCTTGTCAATATCAAATACCACGGCGCTACAGAATTAGCATTCGAAATGGGCCGATGGGCAGCATGTGAAATAACGTCCACAACCATTTTCGAGCAAATAGACGTCATGGTGCCCGTACCCCTGAGCCGCCGAAAAATGCAAAAACGCGGATACAACCAGTCACTACTCCTCTGCAATGGCATGGCACAAGTGAATCGACTGCCAATAAGGAACTGGCTCCACAGAATCAGCGACGAGAACACTCAAACCCATTTGAACGAAGAAGAACGCATCGAAAATACCATCAACGCCTTTGAAGCAGACATACCCATCAATGAACACGGTAAACGCATTCTACTCGTTGACGATGTCTTCACAACCGGTGCAACGATGACAGCTTGCGCCAAGGCAATCTTAAAATCTGACGAAACAGCCATAATTAACGTTTTTACCCTCGCATATACGGTATAAAGTAACAAAATGAAACTTTTTTGATATTTTTTCTTACGAAAAGTTGCCAGAACGGCATTATTTGCTTACCTTTGTCGCCGAAAAGAGATAACCAGTTTAAGTATTAGTTTATTTTTATCGTATGAATGCACAAAAAGTCTTAGAGGATCTCAAACGCAGATTCCCCAACGAGCCTGAATATCATCAGGCAGTAGAAGAAGTTCTCGGCACTATCGAGGAAGAATACAACAAGCATCCCGAGTTCGACAAGGTAAACTTGATTGAGCGTCTCTGTATTCCTGACCGCGTCTACCAGTTCCGTGTGACATGGATGGACGACAAGGGTAACATTCAGACGAACATGGGCTACCGTATCCAGCACAACAATGCCATTGGCCCGTACAAGGGAGGTATCCGTTTCCACAATAGTGTGAACCTTGGCATCCTGAAGTTCCTGGCTTTCGAGCAGACCTTCAAGAACAGCCTTACCACCCTGCCTATGGGTGGTGGCAAGGGCGGTTCTGACTTCAGTCCCCGAGGCAAGTCAAATGCTGAGGTGATGCGTTTCTGTCAAGCCTTTATGACTGAACTGACACGCCATATCGGCCCTGACATTGACGTTCCAGCTGGCGACATAGGCGTTGGCGGCCGCGAAGTAGGTTATATGTTCGGTATGTACAAAAAGCTGACGCGCGAATTCTCTGGCGTACTCACAGGTAAAGGCCTGGAGTTCGGCGGCTCGCTAATCCGTCCTGAAGCTACTGGCTACGGCACCGTATATTTCCTGCGCGCCATGCTGAAGACAAAGGGAGAGACGATAGAAGGCAAGAAGGTGCTCATCAGCGGTGCAGGCAACGTAGCACAGTACGCAGCCGAGAAGGTGCTGCAGTTGGGTGGAAAGGTAATGACAATGAGCGACAGCGACGGATATATCTACGACCCCGACGGCATCGACCGCGAGAAGCTTGACTACATCATGGAATTGAAGAATATCTATCGCGGCCGCATCCGCGAATACGCCGAGCAGTACCCCACTGCCAAGTATGTGGGCGACGGTGCAAAGCCTTGGTTCGAAAAGGCCGACATTGCCCTGCCCTGCGCCACCCAGAACGAGCTGAACGAGGAGCAGGCTAAGGCCCTGGTGGCAAACGGTGTCATTGCCGTGGCCGAGGGTGCCAACATGCCTTCTACACCAGGCGCCATACGCGTCTTCCAGCAGGCAAAAATCCTGTACTCGCCCGGTAAGGCTTCAAATGCCGGCGGAGTCAGTGTGAGCGGACTTGAAATGTCGCAGAATTCAGAACGCCTCAGCTGGTCGGCCGAGGAGGTGGATGCCAAACTGCTGTGGATTATGGAGAACATCCATGAAAACTGCGTGAAGTACGGCACAGAAGCCGACGGCTATGTGAACTATGTAAAGGGGGCAAATGTTGCCGGATTCATGAAAGTAGCCAAGGCTATGATGGCACAGGGCGTGCTATAGCCGGGCAAAGAACAAACCGATAAAGGGCGAGGGGTATTCCCCCGCGCCCTTTATCAGTTATCAGCACATCATAATACATTATATCATGAAAAAAGCCTCTATTCTTATCGCCGTGCTCCTTACCGGATGTATGGCATCGGCCCAGAATTCGAGTATTGTAAAGACTGGTGCACAGAGAATAAAGTATAGTCCGATGCTGTTCGGGCAGTTCATCGAACATTTCGACAATCAGATCTACGGCGGTATATACAGCCCCGGGAATCCGCTCTCTGACGAGGACGGCTTCCGAACCGACGTCATCAAGGCCATGAAGGAGCTGAAGGTTCCCCTGGTACGCTGGCCAGGCGGATGCTTCGCCTCCACTTACCACTGGCAGGATGGAGTGGGTCCTAACCGACATCCCGAGTTCGACAAGACTTGGGGCGTTGAGGAACCCAATACATTCGGAACCGACGAGTTCATTAAATGGTGCCGCAAGGTGGGCTGCGAACCATACATCGTCACCAACGCAGGCACCGGCCCCATCGAAGGGATGAGCGACTGGGTAGAATACTGCAACCTGAATATCGGAGAGAACGGTCGCCAGAGGATAGCTAACGGATACCCCGAGCCACACAACGTTAAATACTGGTGTATCGGCAATGAGACACTCGCACCCTGGGAGATGGGCACCAAGACAGCACAAGAGTGGGGGCCTCTGGTACGAGAGGCATCAAAGATGATGCTGGTTGTAGATAAGGACCTGAAGCTGGGTGCTGCTGTGATAACCGACCGCGAAGCCATGCTGACCCTGCTGAAGGATGCCGGGCAGTATCTTGACTATATCGCATTCCATTGCGGATGGGACGGCACGGGAGCCACATTCGACCAAATCATGATGAAGACAGGGTTACCCGAAGAGCACATCAGCCAGGTAATCGGTTTTCTGGAAGAAGGCGGATATGGAGGAGGCAAGATGAAGCTGTCCATCGACGAATGGCAACTGCGCGGCTGGATTCACCCTGGAATAGGTGACCCGCGAAAGGGATTCGACTTCGAAGCCCGGCGCCTGAACGACGTAGCCTCCACCTACACCCTGGCCGATGCCGTATATGCTGCCTGCTTCCTGAATGCCTGCCTGCGCCATTCCGACATCGTGGACATAACCTGCTTCTCCACCATCGTAAACACCCGCGGAGCACTATTCGTTTATCCCGAGGGACTGGTGAAACGTGTCATCTATCATGCACTCTGGATGTACTCCAACTTACTGCTGCCCTATGTAGTGCCTACGACCGAAACCTTGGACCAACTGACCAGGGACGGCAAGCAGACGGGTGTACTTGACGTCATACTAACCAGCGACGAGGAGGGTAATCGCTTCGTCTATGCCGTAGCCAACAAAGACCAGAACAACGAGCAACCCCTTAAGCTCGACTTTCAGGGCCTGGGCAAGAAAGTGCCCCGGAAAGTGCAGGCTACAATCCTATCCGGCAATTCGGCAGACGACTATAACGACATTGGCCAGGAGCGAGTCAAGCCCTTCACTCGATCCCTGCCCGTAAAGGATGGAATCGTGAATATCCCACCCCATTCACTCACGGTAATAGAGATAGACTGAAGGCGCCGGTTGGTTAAAGTATTCACAGGCCCTTTATATTTTCTCTATAAAACCTCTATAAAATCTCTATACCATAGGGATAGGGGTATTATAGAGGTTTTATAGAGGTTTTATAGAGATATTATAGAGGTTTTATAGAGGTTTTATAGAGATATTATAGGGGATTTATAGGGATTTTATAGAGAATTGGTCGTTTTTAACACCGGCCGTAAGTACTCAAGACGTTTCCGGTCGGCCAATTTTGCGCTATCCGCGCGCGAGCATGCAGCAATAATGCAGAACTCGGGACAGAGTCTGTTCACGCTCGGGCCGCCAGATATATTAATTCTCCCCATTCTCAAACCTAAGGTAAATAAATGTGCCTTTTATTTTGAGGATAACCCGTTTAATCGTATTTTTGCAGCTTGAAAAAGCAAAGCGACCATAACTGATATGACATTAAAAGACACTTCCTTCGTGGACCTCATGCTGCGCCGCATCTGCAACGTGCTGCTGCTGGCCAACCCCTACGACGCCTTCATGCTGGAGGACGACGGGCGGGTTGATGAGAAAATCTTCTCGGAATACGCCCGGCTGGGCCTGCGCTTTCCGCCGCGCTTCATCCAGGTAGCCAACCAGGAAGAGGCCGAGCACGAGATGCAGGACGGCAGCATAGACCTGGTTATCTGCATGCCGGCAGCCGGAGACAATGACGTATTCGACATAGCGCGCGGCATCAAGCAGGCCTACCCTACTGTGCCCATTGTAGTGCTTACCCCCTTCAGCCACGGCATTACGCGGCGCATGCAGAACGAGGACCTGAGCGCCTTCGAATACGTCTTCTGCTGGCTGGGCAACACGGAGCTCCTGCTCTCCATCATCAAGCTGATAGAGGACCGCATGAACCTGGAGCACGACATACGAAGTGCCGGGGTGCAGATGATACTGGTGGTAGAGGACGGCATACGCTTCTATAGCAGCATCCTGCCCCGCCTCTATAACTTCGTACTGCAGCAGAGCCTGGCTTTTGCCACCGAAGCGCTGAACACCAGCCTGGAGACCCTGCGTATGCGCGGCCGCCCCAAGATTGTGCTGGCTCGCAACTACGAGGAGGCCTGGACGCTCTATGAACGCTTTGCCGACAATACGCTGGGGGTCATCAGCGACTGTCGCTTTCCTATGATTGCCGGGGGAGAGAAGGACGAGGAGGCCGGCTACAAGCTGCTGCAGGCTATCCGCGAGAGAGACCCCTACATACCCCTTATCATGAACTCCAGCGAGAGCGACAACGTAGAGAAGGCACGCCAGTGCGGCGCCCACTTCATCGACAAGAACAGCAAGAAGATGGACGTGGACCTGCGCTCCTATGTAAGGCGCTACTTCGGCTTCGGCGACTTCATCTTCCGGAACCCCGATACGCTGGAGGAGGTCGTGCGTGTGAGGAACCTGAAGGAACTGCAGGACAATATCATGACCGTGCCGGCCCAGAGTCTGCTCTACCATATCTCGCACAACAACGTAAGCCGCTGGCTGGCCAGCCGTGCCTTGTTCCCCATCTCGGAGTTCCTGAAGAACATCACCTGGGACAGTCTGCAGGATGTCGATGCACACCGCCAGATCATACTGGATGCCATAGTGGCATACCGCCGCATGAAGAACCAGGGCGTAGTAGCCGTCTTCCAGCGCGAGCGGTTCGACCAATACAGCAACTTTGCGCGCATTGGCGACGGCAGCCTGGGCGGTAAGGGGCGCGGCCTGGCCTTCATCGACTACATCCTGAAGCGCCATACAGACCTGAACGAGTCGGATACGGCTCATGTGAGGATTCCCAAGACGGTGGTCCTCTGTACCGATGTATTCGACGAGTTTATGGACACCAACGAACTGTACCAGATAGCCCTGAGCGACCTGCCCGACAACGAGATACTGCAGCACTTCCTGCACAGCCGGCTCCCTACACGCCTCATCGGCGACCTGGAGGCCTTCCTGCACGTAGTGGACCGACCCATTGCCATCCGCAGCAGCAGCCTGCTCGAAGATTCGCACTACCAGCCTTTTGCAGGCGTATATTCTACCTACATGATTCCGCACGTGCCTGACAAGTACGAGCGGCTGGCCATGCTGGCCGATGCCATTAAGGCCGTCTATGCCAGCGTCTTCTACCAGAGCAGCAAGGACTACATGACGGCCACCAGCAACGTCATCGACCAGGAGAAGATGGCCGTCATACTGCAGGAAGTGGTGGGCGAGCAGCACGGCGTGCGCTACTATCCGGTCGTCAGCGGCGTGGCGCGCAGCATCAACTACTACCCCATCGGCGACGAGCAGCCCGAGGAAGGCACCGTAAACCTGGCCCTCGGGCTGGGGAAATACATTGTTGACGGCGGACAATGCCTGCGCGTATGCCCTGCCCATCCCAACCAGATCCTGCAGATGAGCGAGATGGACATCGCTCTCAGGCAGACGCAGACTCACTTCCTGGCCCTGGACGTAAGCCAGTCGATAGACGGAGCAAGCGAGCCAGCTGCCGGACGGAAGATGGACTTCTCCGTGGATGACGGCTTCAACCTGCACAAATGGTCGGTTCGCGATGCCGAGCAGGACGGCACTCTGCAATGGATATGCAGCACCTTCGACCCGCAGGACCAATGCATCTACGACGGTTTCTACGAGGGTCGCAACCGCAAGATCATCTCTTTTGCCGGTGTGCTGCAGCACGGTATCTTCCCCCTTCCGGAGCTGATGCGCAAGGTGCTGCAGTACGGGCAGTCGGAGATGCGACGCCCCGTAGAGATAGAGTTTGCGGTGAACCTGCGGCCCGACAAGACGGGCGACTTCTACCTGCTGCAGATTCGTCCGATGGTGGACAACCGCATGGAGCTGGAGGAAGACCTTACGCTAATCCCCGACTCGGAGTGCCTGCTGCGCTCGCACAGCGCCATCGGGCATGGAGTATTTACTGACATACAGGACATCGTTTACGTAAAGACCCAGGACTATTCACCCGGCCAGAATCCCGTGATAGCCGAGGAGGTGGAGCGAATCAACCGCACATTCCTGGGCATCAGCGGCCGTCCGGACCCGAACGGAGACAAGCCGGCCGTACACCCCACCTACCTGCTCATCGGTCCCGGCCGATGGGGCAGCAGCGACCCTTGGCTGGGCATACCGGTGAAGTGGCCCCATATCAGCGCGGCCCAGGTAATCGTAGAGGCCGGGCTCGACTCCTTCCAGGTAGATCCCAGCCAGGGCACTCACTTCTTCCAGAACCTTACCAGCCTGGGCGTGTGCTACCTTACTATTAACGCCTACCGGGGCGACGGCGTGTACCGCCAGGAGTTGCTCGATGCGCTGCCCGCCGTGCAGGAGACCGAGCATGTAAGGCATATTCGTCTGCGCCACCCGCTCATTATAAAGGTGGACGGCAGCAAGAAGGAAGGCGTTATCATACAGAATTGAAAATTGGGGTTGGGAATAGAAGCAAATGAAGACAGTAATATTCGACCTTGACGGCACGCTGCTGGACACGCTGCAGGATCTCTGCCTGAGCACGAACCACGCCCTGCGCGCCTGCGGCTTTCCTGAGCGGACGCTCCAGGAGGTGCGGAACTTCGTGGGCAACGGCGTAGGACTGCTCATCCGACGCGCATTACCGGCCGGCACGCCCCGGCTACAGGAAGAAGCCTGCCTGCGCGAGTTCCGTGCCCACTACGTACGGCATTGCCAGGACAATACGCGTCCCTACCCCGGCATACAAGAGATGCTGGATACGCTGAAGAAGGAAGGCTACCGGATGGGCATCGTAAGCAACAAGCTGCAGGCGGGCGTAACCGAGCTTCACCAGGCCTGGTTCCAGGATACCATACAGGTGGCCGTGGGCGAGAGCGAGGGCATACGCCGCAAGCCCGCGCCCGACATGGTGGAACAGGCCCTGCTGGAACTGGGAAGCACGCGCGAGGAGGCCATATACGTGGGCGACAGCGACGTCGACCTGGAAACATCGCGCCGGGCAGGCATGCCCTGTATCAGCGTGCTATGGGGCTTCCGCGACCGGGCATTCCTCTCTGCACACGGAGCCACTACGTTTGCCGAGCGCCCCGACGAGATAGCGGGAATCCTATCATCCATGCAAGAGAAACAGACATAACATACACACATATATATATATAATGAGAAGGACGTTATTACACAGAAGCATCTGCATGGGGGCCACGATTGGCCTGCTTGCCGCATGCGCCGGACAAGCGAGAGAACGTATCGGCCAGCAGGAATCCGACCGCGACCTGGCCGCATCCATCCTGAGCGACTCTACGCTGACGAAAGTGGATCGTATGGGCCGCGAACTGCTTACCAAGGGATACAATGCCGGAGGAGGATACCATGAAGTGTGGATAAGAGACTTCAACACATTCATCGAGACCATCATGGACGTTGTTCCGGCCCACGAGGTCAAGGAGGCACTCACCGTATTCTTCCGCCTGCAGCAGCCCAACGGCGAGATTGTGGACGGCTACGTGCCACGAGCGTCTCAGTGGAGAGACAATATGCCCTATTACTCCGAAGCAGACACCCTTCATGTCGGCTTCAAGAATACCGTGGAAACCGACCAGGAAACGTCGCTCATACAGGCTGTGTGGAAGTACATCGCGAAGAGCGGCGACAGCGATTTCCTGAGTGCCGACGTAGCTGGCGAGACCGTCTATGCGCGTATGGAAAGGGCTGTGGACTATCTGATGAGAGAGAAGTACGATGCCCACTACCACCTGCTCACCGGCGGACTGACAGCCGACTGGGGCGATGTGGAGAACGACACCGTCTGCTGCGTGGACCTCGACGAGAACTCTACCATTACCGTTGATATATATGACAACGCCATGATGGTCATAGCGCTGAAAGCCCTCCGGCAAATGGCTCCCGATGACGAGGCGGCCGCCTCCTGGCAGGAAATGGAGCAGGGCTTCAGGCAGAACATACGCCATCATCTGTGGAACAAGGAGGAGCAGCGCTTCCGCTCGCATCTCTATCCCGATGGCAAGCCCCAGGCTGTGGACTTCGACGAGGAGCGCATCTACTACCACGGAGGTACGGCTGTAGCCATAGAGGCCGACCTGCTGACGGCTGAAGAGGTGAGGAAGGTGAACGAAGATATGCTGCAGAACGTTCGCCGCTCGGGCATGCCCAGCATAGGCCTTACCATGTACCCCACTTATCCGCACGACTTCTTCCCCTACAACTGCGGCATGAAGTACCCCTTCCACTACCAGAACGGTGGCGACTGGACGTGGTTCGGCGGCCGCATGATTCAGCAGCTGGTGCGCTACGGAATGGTTGCCGAAGCCTACCAGGAGGTACGCCCCATGATAGACCGCGTCATCGTGAACGGCGATTTCTACGAGTGGTACGGCCGGGGTAACACGCCACGCGGTTCGGCGGCCTACAAGGGTTCGGCCGGCGTGCTGTGCAAGGCTATTGGGATGCTCAGGCAGTGGGCCGAGGAAAATAAGGAATGAGCGGCACCCCGCCCCGGCTACATTCCCGTGGAGAATAATGAATGAGCGGCACCCGCCGCGGCTACGCTCCGAAGAGCACGAAGCGATAGCCGCGGCGCTTCAGTTCGCGTATTAGGCGGTCCAGCCATCCGCGGTAGAACTTGTCGGAACGCTCATTGTGCGTGCCCAGATGGAAGAGCAGGATGTGTCCGTTCAGCCCCTCCCGCTCCTCCAGGGCGAGGATATTGCGGTAGATTGTCTCGCTCGAGCGGTAGTTCTTCATCGAGGGAATCGTATAGTCGGCATTGCTGGTGGAGCCCGGCGTATAGTTTATCAGGCTGAGGCCCATCTCTCGTGCCCAGCGCGATACGGTATCGTTATAGTGCTCGTAGGCGGGCATAAACCAGCGGGCCAGCAGCGTATCGATGCCTGCCTGGGCCATCAGTTCGTAGCTCTTGTGCATATCGTTGCGGAACGCCTGGCGCGTTACGAGCATGGAGTCGCGGTTCTCCCACGCGGAATAGAGCAGGTGGGCGTAGCCGTGACTGCCCACATAGTGCCCGCCGCGCAGCAGGAGCCTGACATCCTGTGGGAAGCGTTCGTAGAAATGGCCCGTCAGGAAGAAGGCAGCCCGTACCCGGTGCTTCCGCAGGGTGCGCAGGATGGGCTGGGTGCCGTCGTGCTTGTCGGCCGCTGTAAAGACCAGCATGATTTCCTTGCGGGAGGGGTCCAGCCGCTCCAGGCCTCCGAAGCGATAGACATCCTGGGCCGCGATGCGCGCAGCAAAAAGACACAGAAGGATGGCTGTCAGCCGCCTCATTCTCATAGCATTAGGTCTATTCACCTCTACTTCTTCTCTACGGGAAGCGTGCTCCACCTATACAGGTTGCATCCCACAAAGTTGCCCAGCACCTCGGCCACATAGACCCACAGCACGGGCCAGCTCAGCACATCCTCCCAGGGCGCGGCCAGGAAGTAGAAGGCGTCGGCTATCGAATGCGCAAAGCCGCACAGGATGAAGACGGGCACGCCCAGCAGCAGCGGCAGCATCTTGCCCTGCCGGGCGAAGAAGACGGCCGTAGTCATGATGAAGCCGCAGCCCACGGCCAGCAGGAAGCAGGCCAGCGGGCCCTTCTGGAGCCGGCCCTGCAGGATGGCAGCGGCCTTCTCCATCAGTTCCGGCTCGGCATAACGAATCATCAGGGCGGTGAGCAGGCAGCCTATGATGTTGCCCACGAGCACCACACAGAGCATACCCCAGTCGCCCTGGCGGCGGATGAAACCGGCCGTGCCGGTATAGAGTTTCAGCCCGTAATAGACTACGGTGGTCAGCCCGAAGGCGAACAGCACGGCTCCGGCCACGCCGCCTACGCGCAGGTTCACCACACAACCGATGGAGATACAGATGCCGGCCAGTATGGCCAGCGGAAGGCAATTCCTCAGAAGTTCTTTCATAATCCCATTCATTTACATATTCCGGCTGCGAAGTTACGAATATTTCTGATAAATGACGAGAAAACGCAGCATTTTCTTTCATTTAACACGGGAAATTCCGATTGCAGAGGTATTATCCCTGCTCCCTCATCACCCAGACCTTATGCGAATGAGCGCCCCGCGCCGCGATGCCCGATGCCGGGTCGGCCACCAGCCGCTTCAGTTCCCTCGATGCCACGGAGCGGTCCTGGCCCGTTGCCGCAGCGTACTCCCCCAGGGTCATCTGCCCCTGGCGACGGATTATTTCCCGGGCCTTCTGGAGCCGCTCCTCGGGCGTAAAGGGATTCTTTTGGGCCTTCCTCACCCCGCTGTCGGCACGCTCGAACTCGGCATTCCGGTTCATACGCCGTATCAGCTCAGGGTCGGGCTTGAAGTTGATGCCCTTTATGCAGACGTGCCTGTAGCGATTCCTGGGCTCTCCCTCCCCGGCTCCGTCCTGCGCCTGCTGCTGCTCGGAAGGCAGGCTCTCGTCGAACCCCAGCACCAGCGAGAAGACGCCCAGCCCGTCTATCTTCAGGCTGTGGCCCTCGGGCATCCAGCTTTCCATCGTGGTTACCAGGGCATCCAGGACACCCATTATCGTACCTTCGCTGAACGAACCCGCATAGCTGTGCATCTTCTCCAGCACCGACTTGTAGTCCTGCAGCGAATAGGTCTGCATCTTGGGGAAGAGGACCTTCTTTCCCCCTGTCATCTCTTCCGATAGTTCTTTCAGTACATAGTTTGCCATATTTTTCCTGTTTTATTGGTTATATTCCATACATATTATATTTAGACGCCGCGCAAATTTCCTCGGCTCGAAGTCTTTTTTCTGTTGCTCGCCCAGCATCTTATGTTGCTCGCCCAACAACTTGTGTTGCTCGCCCAGCAACTTGTATTGCTCGCCCAGCAACAGAAACTTTCCGACTGCAAAAATACAATTTTCCCGCGAATCAGCAAAAAAAGACAGGCAGGAAAAGTCAGACAATCTCATTTCCGCGCTAAAAAACTTGCCCGAATATTTGGTCAACTTCCAGAATGTAGCTACTTTTGCACCCGAATTAAGTATAGATTGCTGGAAAGAAAGAGCAAAGGTAACAAGATAAGAAAAGGACAACATGACGAAGAAGAATATCGCAGACATGGACGTGACCGAGAAGGCAAACACGGGCAAGGTGTTCCTGATAGCAGGCAGCGAGCCGCTGGGCAGTGCCGGAGTGCAGGCCGACATTAAGGCCATAACGCGATGCGGCGGATGGGCAGCAGCCGCCCTGACCAGCATAGTGGACGAGGACATCTACCGCATAAAGGGCATACACCACCTGCCCGTGGAACTCATCATCTCGCAGGCCGAGTCGTTCCTGGGCACGGTGGGTGCCGACTGCATAAAGACGGGCGTACTGCCCACCCGGGAGATTATAGAGGGCGTGGCCGAGGTGCTGCAGCGATACCGCCAGGTGCCCAAGGTGATAGACCCCGTAATCGTGAACTTCGCGGGCGAGCAGCTGGTGAGCGACGAGGCCGTGGAGGCCTACAAGACGCTGCTCTTCCCCCTGGCCACACTCATCACGCCCAACTGCCGCGAGGCCGAGTTGCTGCTGGGGCATCCCATCGAGGATGCCGAGGCCGACCTGAGAAGCCTGAGCCGATGGGGCTGCTCGGTAATCGTGAAGTCGGTAGATGAGGGACGATATCTGGTGGACTACTTCTACGACCGGGGGAACGACCTGCTGACACCCTTCCCCAAGAAGAAGCTCCGCCTGAACGACCGCAACGGCACGGGCGATACACTGGCCTCGGCCATCGCCACGCACATTGCCCTGGGCACACCGCTGCTGACGGCCATCTCCAGGGCCGAGGCATACATGCAGTACTTCCTGGCAGGGCCCAGGTATTATATCTCGAAAAAAGAGCAAATTCAGCAGTAAATCGTTTGCAAGATTCAGAAAAACTCTGTACCTTTGCACTCGATTTTAGCGATATCTGACGGAATCTGGGAATCCGGTGAGAGTCCGGAACTGTCCCGCAGCTGTAAGTTTCCGCTAATGTATCGGCGAAGAATGAGCCACTGGGCCGCAAGCAGAAAGGCCCGGGAAGGTGTGGCCGCATACAGGAACGAGTCAGAAGACCTCTCCGTCAGGCAGAAAGAACCATTCATGCGAGGACGTGATAATGTTAAACCAAATATTAATTAAGTATCGGAAATGAAACAGATTAAGTATCTGGCCTTCCTGCTGGCAACGGGGATGGCCTTCACAGCATGTGACGACGAGAACGAGTTGGAACCCGAAGACGTAGTGGACCCCAACCTGATGACCCTCACCTTCGAGGGCGGACAGTGGGACGCACTCATCGACAACCCACAGTACAACGGCCCCCTGCTCTATGGCGACAACGCCAAGAACTATGCCTGGCTGGACACACAGACACAGCTCACCGGCGGAATGACCAATGCCTGGGGCGGACAGTACGGATTCTCGGAGGGCGGAATTGCCATCAGCAACTACATAGATGCCAACATCAGCGAGCCGCGCGACTATAACGACCAGCTGGCTGTGCCCGTGAGCAACGGCAGCAAGAACTTTGCAGTGGTATATTGCGATGCCAGCCTGAAGTTTGCCGACGGCGTGGCACGCGAGATAGTCTCGATGGACGTAATCGGAACCACGTATCTGCTGGGCGTAATCAAGAACGGCGACGGATATGCCAAGGCCATGACAGAGAAGGGCGACTACGTGAACGTCATCATCACCGCCTTCAACGGCGAAACGCAGGTGGGCACCACCAAGATTGCCCTCTCGGCCAACAACGGTTTCCTGACCAAGTGGTACACGAAGCCCCTCTCCGAGCTGGGCAAGGTAACCAGGCTGGACTTCACAATGGAGTCGAACGACGTATCCGACTGGGGCATGAAGGCACCCAAGTACTTCGCCTTCGACAACGTAGTGGTAAGGAAGTAGTCCTTTCCACGAACCCGAGACATGCGCAAGAGGTACGCTCCCTCAATACTACCCGGCATGCTGCTGGCCGCCATGTGGTGGCTGGCAGCATGCTCTGGTATAGAGGAGAGGCCCGACCGGGAGGGATTCAGCGAGCAGGGACGCGGCGTATTCATCCTGAACGAGGGTAACTACAACAGCGGAAACGCCTCGCTCTCATACTACAACCCTCAGACAAAGCAGGTGCAGAACGGCATATTCCTGCGCGCCAACGACCGCAAGCTGGGCGATACGGGGCAGAGCATCACCCTGAGGAACGGCACAGCCTTCATCGCCGTGGAGAACAGCGGCATCATCTGGGGCATAGACGCAGAGACCTTCCAGGTGAAGGGACAGCTCACCTCCCCCCAGACGGAGCACATGATAAACCCGCGCTACATACATTTCCTGAGCGACCAGAAGGCATACGCCACCGACCTCTACTCGCCCTACATCACCATCTTCAACCCCTCCAACTTCCAGTATCTGGGCTCCATCAGCACCGGACAGCCCACACTATACGGCTACTGCAGCACGGAGCAGATGGTAGAGTGCGGGGGACTGGTCTTCACCAACTGCTGGTGCTATACCGACCTCATCCTGGCCATCGATCCAGCACAGGACGAGGTCGTTGACAGCATCCATCTGCGCACCAGTATGCAGCCCAAGAGTATGGTGCGCGACAGGCAGGACCGGCTCTGGGTCATCACCGACGGCGGATACGAGATGCAGGACGATGCCTTCGGCGAAAACATTCCGCACCTATACTGCATCGACCCCAGAACGCGCTCTATCCTGTCCGACCAGGCACTCGACACAGACGAAGGGAACGTTCAGCTGGCCACCAACCAGCAGGCCGACACGCTCTACGTCATCAACAACGACATCTACCGCATGGCCATCAACGAAAGCCACCTGCCCGTGCGCCCCTTCATACAGGCACCCCGCGACAGCAAGGGCCGCCGCCACAAACTCTACGGCCTGAGCGTAGATCCCCAAAGCGGAGACCTCTACGTGGCCGATGCCGTGGATTATGCACAGAGTGGTGTCATCTACCGATACGACTCGGCCGGGCACCTCCTCGACACCTTCCGCGTAGGCATCAACCCAAACGGATTCGCCTTTAAATAAGGATAGCATAGAACAACTAGAATGACTAGAACAACTAGAACAACTAGATTATCTAGAACAACTATAACAACTATAACAACTAGCACACCAAGCACACCATATTATAATATATAAAGCAATGAACCGCCACACCCTCCTCCCCCTACTGCTGCTACTGCTGCTCCCGACCGCCTGCTCCGAGAAGACAGAGCTCCCCGGCGGCGAGCCGCCCGTAATCACCTGGCGCTTGACGGCCGCCCGCTTCACCTGCTACCAGCGGGAAGTACTCTCCATAGTGCCCGACGTACTCAACACCGACGAGACCACTCGCTGGACATGGACCATGAACGGCGAGGTACTGAGCCGCGAGGACCATTGCACATTCCAGAGCGAGACCGTAGGCGAATACTTCATACAGCTCAACGTCACAAACCAGTTCGGCCAGGCAAACGACGAAGTGAAAGTAACGGTCATGGAGAAGGAGGAGGAACTGGTAGATAACATTCCCGACAACGACTCCGTATTCGCATGGCGATGGCCATTTACCGAGATAAACATCCCCCTCGGACGCAGCATACGACTCAGGCCCTACAGGGTAGAGAATGCCCATGATGCCACCTTCCGATGGTACATAAATGGACAGCCCACAGAGGAAAGCGGCACGGCCCTGCAATTCAGCGGCCAGGAGGAAGGCAGCGTAGAGCTGACCCTGCGCGCCCAGGGAGATACGCTGATGCGGGAACAGACCATCCGCCTGAACGTCTGTCCGCCCGCCGGAACCTACCGCCGGCCGGCCACGGCCAGCAGCAGCACCCTGGTGAACCGCGTCTACGAGTACCAGCCCGCCCCCGGACACCAGGTGAACGGATACATCGTCATCAACAGCGAGCGGCTCAACTTCCCCGGCGGATGCACCCACGAACAAGCCTGCGACACCGTACTCTCCCACCTGCAGAAAGGAATGATGATAAGCCTGGGCGCATGCGGAGGATACCTCATAGCAGGCTTCGACCACAGCCTGCCCGTAGCACACGACGGCAGCTACGACCTCTTCATCAAGGCCAATCCATTCAGCTACCAGAGCGAGCCGGGCATCATCTGGGTAAGCCAGGACGTTAACGGAGACGGACTGCCCAACGACCTCTGGTACGAGCTGGCCGGTTCGGAATACGACACACCCCGCCACCAGAAAGAATACTGCCTGACCTACTATCGACCCAGCCGTCCGCGGAGCGCTACCGTATGGAAGGACGCTGATGGGGAGCAGGACGTTATCCCCTACATGAGCTACTGGAACCCGCAGCCCTACTACTGGCAGGACTGGCAGAGCGGAAAAGAACTCACCTTCTTCTGCAGTCGGCTGGCAAGTAACTACACCTACGAACACGGTATAAGCGACATCAAGCCCTACCCCTGGGGCTACGCCGACAACCTGGGCGAGACAGATATGGACCCGCAGGATGCCCGCCGCGGATGCTTCCGCCTCTCCAATGCCCGCACCTGGGACGGACAGCCGGCCAACCTGGAATACATCGACTTCGTCAAGATTCAGACAGCCGAGACGGGCTGGACGCCCAATCTTGGGGATATCTCCACCGAAGTTTACATGATAGAGGGCAGAAAATAATTACCGTTCCCTACATATATATATATTATGCTCCCGGTCAGACGTACCTTATTATTCTCTGTCATAGTCCTTTCACATTCTGTGGCAATTGCGGAGAGCATAACGGCATATACCCCGGCACCCGATACGCTGAGGACCGTATCAGTCCATGCCAAGCGAAGGCTGAGAGATACAGGATTGATGATAACGACGATGGATTCGGCCGTACTGCACGAAAGCATATCGCGTTCAATGGCAGACATACTGATGCAGAACAGTACCGCATTCGTGAAAAGCTATGGCCGGGCCACAGAATCTACCGTAGAGCTACGCGGTACTTCGCCGGCCCATACTCAGGTGCTCTGGAACGGAATGCGCATTAACAGCCCTATACTGGGCACCTTGGATTTTTCCACCATACCCTCCTCTTTCATCGACCGGGCTAACATCCTGCACGGCGCCAGCAGCATTCCACTCACAGGTGGCGGACTGGGAGGAGCCGTAGATATGGCAACGCAACCGAGAATGGAACGCGGAATTGCCGGACAATACACCCAGGGCATTGGTTCCTATGGCACCTGGGACGAGTACCTGCGGGCCGACTGGACTGGTGAACGATGGAGCAGCACCACACGACTGGGACTTGGCCGAAGCGATAACGACTTCAAATACGTAAACCGCGACAAAATGGTAGATGAGCGCAACGAGGAGGGGAACATCATCAGAAGCTACCATCCCACGGAACGAAACAAGAGCGGCTACTTTCGCGACCTTCATGCCCTCGAAGACCTGCGCTATCATGATGAGCGAGGCAACGAAATAGGAGCATCGCTCTGGTACACCCGCACCAAGAGGGGCCTGCCCTTCCTGAGCGTTGACTACAAGGATGACAACCAGTTCAAGAACGAGCAGGTTTTCCAGACACTCCGCAGCGTGCTCTCCTGGAACCACACAGGCAGCGGGTGGAGCACAGGGGCGAAAGCCGGCCTTACGGCGCAGGATATGGCATACGACTACTATACAACCCGGCAGGAGCAGCGCACAGACATAACTCACAGCCACAGCTGGACACAAAGCGCATTCCTGCAAGCTAGGGCCGACTGGATGCCCCAACGGATATGGCTGCTGAGTGCTGTTGCCGACGGCTATCTGAATCATGTGAAGAGCTGGGACCGGAGTCCCTATCACATCGGACAGAACTACAATCGCACACGCGGAGAAGGCAGCCTCAGCCTGCAGGCCCGTTGGCGCCCCATAGACCCCCTGACGATTGCCGCTGTAATCAGGGAGGAAGTGGTGGGAACCACCGTTGCAAGTCCGATTCCGGCGCTCTATGCCGACTGGCTGCTCTGCCGCTCATGGGGTCTGACGTTCAGAACCAGTATCGCACGAAACAACCGGCATCCCAGTATGGACGACCTCTATTTCCAACCAGGGGGCAATCCAGAACTGGCACCCGAGCATGGATTTACGTATGACGGAGGACTTCAGATTAATCGCACCTGGCATCGGTTCTCTCTTAGCGCACAGGCTACAGCCTTCGATTCCCATATCCGCGACTGGATTCAGTGGCTGCCGAATGCCAAAGGATACTGGGAGCCCGACAATGTGAAACGCGTGCATAACTACGGCGTGGAATCCCAGCTCCAGCTGGGGCTAGACCTCCCTTACACCTGGAAGATTCAAATAAGCGGTAACTTTGCCTGGACGCCAAGTCTGAATGTGGGCGATGGCATCAACGACAACGACGAAAGCCGGGGCAAGCAGCTATGCTACGTGCCGCGCCGTTCTGCCAATTTGATGTGCCGGTTGGGATGGCGAAGCTGGAGCCTGACGTATCGGTGGGTGCATTATAGCGAGCGCTACACGACCACCAGCAATCAGGCCGACCAGATAACAGGCCGGCTGCTGCCCTACTACATGTCTGACCTCAGCGCCAGGAAAGACTTTCAGTTCAAGCATGCCGGAATCTCGCTTCGGCTCGAGGTGAATAATCTCCTGAACACCGAATACGTCACTGTACTCTCCCGCCCAATGGCTCCGAGGCACTACGCCTTCTATCTGGAGATCAGGCCCGAATGGAACAAGAATTAGCGGAGAAGACAAAGGTCTGCCACTATCAACAAAAAGTATAAAGAAGCCAATAAAGTTAACCTAAGGTATGAAAAGAATTTCGGATAAGAAATGGAGCTACCTGGCCAACGGCATAGTGGCTGTTTTAGCCGGTGTTCTTATCGCTCATTTTGGGAACAGATGCAACAGGAGGGCCGAACCGCAGACCAATGGGCAAGAGACGGAAAGCCATTGCCAAAGCGCTGAGGGCCTTATGTTGCCAAAGCCCATGAAATATGCCCATAATATGCGAATGGAAATGGAGGAAGACGGATTGTCAGTCACCATTCGCAATCCCTGGGACACGACACGCATCCTTCACCGCTATCTGCTGACTACCGACTCTACGCTGCGGCGCTCCGATGCCACGGTTGTAAGGGTGCCGCTCCGCAATGCAGCAGTCTTCACCAGTGTGCAGTGCGCCCTGATGATGGAGCTGAACTGTCCCGATATCATTGGCGGTGTGTGCGAAATCGAATACATCCACGTCCCCTACGTTCAGAAGGGCGTCAGCGAAGGCCGCATCATAGACCTGGGAAACGGCATGTCGCCCAATGTTGAACGCATGATGGACCTGCAGCCCGATGCAATCCTGACCACTCCCTTCGAGAACAGTGGCGGCTATGGACGCCTCGAACGTATCGGGATTCCCATTATTGAGTGTGCCGACTATATGGAAAGCTCTCCCCTGGCCCGTGCCGAATGGGTACGCTTCTATGGCCGGCTGTTCGGACGGGCCAAGGAGGCCGACAGCCTGTTCCAAGCCGTCGAGACAGCCTATACGACAATAAGGAAACGCGTTGCCGCTGAAACAAAGAAACGTCCGCGCCTGCTTGTGGAGACACCCCAGGGCAGCCATTGGTACGTACCGGGCGGATCCAGCACGATGGGCCGGCTCTATCAGGACGCCGGGGCCGACTATATCTTTTCGTCTATAAGCGGAGCCGGCAGTACCCCGCTCAGCATAGAACAGGTGCTGGAGCGCGGTATGGATGCTCAGGTGTGGATTCTGAAGCATCATGGACCGGTTGACCTCCGCCAGCTGAGGAAAGACTACCCCGCCCTGGCCCGCATCAACGCACCTATGTATCTCTGCGACACCAGCACCAGCCTTTTCTACGAAGAGACACCCTACCACCCCGAACGCCTGTTACAGAATCTCGTAAACATTTTCCATCCCGAACTTGCATATCCCACAGATTATTTGTATTTTTGTCCCCTGGAATGAATAAAAAGATACAGATACTCGTCTTGCTGGGTCTGCTCGTGGCTCTCCTGGGGGTGGCTAACATCCTTTGGGGCAGCGTCAGCATACCTTTAAGGGATGTGCTTAACATTCTGGCCGGAAACGGTTCGCCCGAACACCCATCCTGGGAATACATTATACGGGAAAGCCGCATCCCGCAAGTCGTCACAGCCGCCTTCTGCGGCGCCGCCCTCAGCACCAGCGGTTTACTTCTGCAGACCCTCTTCCGTAACCCCTTGGCCGGCCCCAATATTCTGGGCATCGACTCAGGCGCCAATCTGGGTGTAGCTCTGGTCATGCTTCTGCTCGGTGGTTCGATGACGCTGGGCAGTGTCAGCCTGAGCGGCTATCTGCTCATCATTCTGGCAGCCCTGGCCGGTGCATGTGCCATTATGGCCCTGCTCATGCTGCTGGCCAATTACCTTCGCAGCCCCATCATGCTGCTCATTACCGGTGTCATCATCAGCTACGTCACTTCCAGCATCATATCCATGCTTAACTTCCGTGCTACAGAAGAGGGCGTGCATAACTACATCATCTGGGGCATGGGCAATTTCAGTGCCGTAACAGCCGAACGCATTCCGCTCTATACCGCCCTCATATCTTTGGGCTTGCTGGGCGCTTTGCTGCTTATCAAGCCCCTGGATGCCCTGCTGCTGGGCGACAGCTATGCACAGAACCTGGGCATTAGCATACGTCACACACGCAACCGCCTGCTCCTCAGCACCGGACTCCTTACAGCCGTGACCACAGCATTTTGCGGCCCCATTTCATTCCTGGGGCTTGCCGTGCCCCACATAGCCCGGCTCCTGCTTCGCACCAGCTGCCACCGCATACTCATGCCCGGCACAATGCTTATGGGAGCTGCCCTGACGCTGCTCTGCAACCTGCTGTGTACACTGCCCCGCAGCGGAAGCATCATCCCAATCAACGTTATCACACCGCTCATCGGAGCACCCGTCATTCTGTACGTTATCCTGCGAAGAAAAGATGCAAAATACTAACCCCAATAAACACAAGCACATGAAAAGAAAGTTCTTTAGCCTGATGGCACTCGCCGCCGCCCTGTCTGCGTCGGCCGAAGTCAATTACCAAGTAGTTCCCCTGCCCCAGCGCATCGAGTTGGACAAGACGGGCCAAACCACACTGCTCATCAAGGGACAGGCGGTATCCTATCCCGCCGAGAACGCCCAAATGCGTAGGAATGCGGAGTTTGCCCGCGAGTTCCTGGGACTTGCGCCTACACCCGAACAGCAGCCCCAGAAGAAATCCAAGAAGCAGAAGAAGCAATCGGCTCCCGTAGCCCTGACACTGGGCCTGCAGAGCGAGAACCCCGATGCCTACCAGATTACCGTGGGCAAGCAGGGCATTACCATTCAGGGTGCCTCCGAGAGCGGTGTCTTCTACGGCATCCAGACGCTGCGCAAGAGCATAGCTGCCGAACAGGGCGATACGATAGCCCTCCCCTGGGCTGTAGTAGCAGCCGAGCCGCGTTTCCTATATCGCGGTACGATGCTCGACTGTGCCCGCCATTTCTTCCCCCTGGAGTTCGTGAAGACCTATATAGACATCCTGGCCTTGCATGGTGTAAATAAGTTCCACTGGCATCTGACTGACGACCAGGGTTGGCGCCCCGAGATTAAGGCTATGCCCGACCTGGCCCGCAAGGCCAGCTACCGCCCCTACACGATAGTGGGCAAGAACGTAGGCCTCTCCGACCCCGACAATACCATCTACGACGACACGCCCGAACAGGGATTCTACACCCAGGCCGAGATGCGCGAAGTCGTTCAGTACGCAGCAGAGCGCTATATCACCGTCATCCCCGAGATAGACCTGCCCGGCCACATGGTTGCCGCCCTGAGCGTATATCCCGAGCTGGGTTGCACCGGCGGTCCGTATTTCGTGCGCCCCTACTGGGGAATTGACCCCGATGTGCTTTGTGCCGGTAACCCAAAGACGATTGAATTCATCAAAACCGTACTGGGCGAGATATGCGACGTATTCCCCAGCAAATACATCCATATCGGCGGCGACGAGAGTCCTCGGACCCGCTGGAAGGAATGCCAGAAGTGCCAGGCTAAGATGAAGGCGAAAGGCTTCAAGAATGAGGCCCAGCTGCAGAGCGACATCAACCACGAGGTTGAGAAGTTCCTGGAGAGCAAGGGACGCGAGCTCATCGGCTGGGACGAGATACTGGAAGGCGGACTCTCCGAGAATGCCACAGTGATGAGTTGGCGTGGCTTCAAGGGCGGCATCGAGGCAGCGCGCCAGCATCACCGCGTCATCATGACCCCCACGAGCCACTGCTACATAGACTACTATCAGCTCAAGAACCACGACCCCCAGCCCCTGGCCATCGGCGGCTACCTGCCCCTGAGCAAGGTTTACGAGCTGGAACCCGTGCCCAGCGAGCTCAGCCAGGAGGAGGGCAAGTACATCCTGGGCGCCCAGTGCAACCTCTGGACCGAATACGTAGCCAGCCCCGACCATGCCATGTACATGCTTTTGCCCCGTCTGGCCGCTATCTCCGAGGTGCAGTGGCTACAGCCCGAGGCCAAGAACTTCGAGCAGTTCACGGGTCGTCTGAGCGAGCTGCAGCGCGTATATCGCAAGCAGGGCTACAAGTACTGCCCCTCCTATGAGTAAAGAAAACATCATAGAACTTGCCGACCTGACTACAGGTTACGGACAGCACGTCGTTACCAGCCACATAAATGCCGTACTGCGGCCCGGGCAGCTCATATCCCTGCTCGGGCCGAACGGTGTGGGCAAGAGTACCCTGCTACGCACCCTCGGTGCTTTCCAGCCTCCACTTGGAGGCCAGATACGGGTTGGCGGAAAACCTGTCGAAGAGATGACATCGGCCCAGCTGAGCCGCATCATCGGCGTAGTGCTCACCGAACGGCCCGACATACAGAACATGACCGTCCGCGACATGGTCAGCATGGGCCGCAGCCCCTACACAGGTTTCTGGGGCCGGCTGACGACCGATGACGAAGCCCTCGTTGATGAAGCCATGCAGCAGACAGGCGTCGCGCCCCTGGCCGCCCGCATGATAAACACCCTGAGCGATGGCGAGCGCCAGAAGGTAATGATAGCCAAGGCCCTGGCCCAGCACACGCCCGTCATCCTGCTCGACGAACCTACAGCCTTCCTGGACTTCCCCAGCAAGGTGGAGATGATGCGCCTGCTCGGACGCCTGGCCCACCAGATGCAGAAGATTATCTTCCTCAGTACGCACGATGTGGAAATGGCCCTGCAGCTGTCAGACAGCCTCTGGCTTATGACGAAAGAAGGCATTACCACGGGCCCGCCCGCCCAACTGGCGCAGGACGGCACCGTGGCACGCTTCATCCAGTGCGAGGGCGTGGAGTTCGATGCGGCCACCCTCACCCTGCGTGTAGGATGAGAGACATCGGTTCATGGTTTCGGCAACAGTTGGGGGGCCGCGTCCAGAAGCTGTCAGTCAGCTCAGGCGTCAGCTGCCCTAACCGCGACGGCTCTCTGGGCACCGGCGGATGCACCTTCTGCCTGAACCAGGCCTTTACCCCCTCGTATGCCGACCCCTCGCTCAGCATTACCAGGCAACTGGAGGCCGGTAAGCAATTCTTTGCCAAAAGGGCTGCGAGTAAGCGAGTGTGCTACCTGGCCTACTTCCAGTCATACAGCAACACCTATGCCCCGCTTTCCGAGCTGGAGCGGATTTACGAAGAGGCCCTTTCCGTGAGCGACGTAGCAGGCCTGGTCATCGCAACGCGCCCCGACTGCATCTCCCCTGCCCTGCTCGACTATCTCGAACGCCTTTCCCGCCGCACCTTCCTGCTCATCGAATACGGCATCGAGAGCGCCAACGACGACACCCTGCGCCGCATCCACAGGGGGCACACCTTCAGGCAATCGCAGCAGGCCGTCTGCCTGACAGCCGAACGGGGCATCCGCGTAGGCGGACACATCATACTGGGCTTTCCCTGGGAGGACCGGCCCGAGCTGATGCGCCAGGCCGACCTCATCGCCCAGCTGCCCCTTACCACCCTGAAGCTCCATCAGCTGCAGATTATCCGAG
Organism: uncultured Prevotellaceae bacterium; assembly: GCA_946407895.1. Taxonomy (GTDB): domain Bacteria; phylum Bacteroidota; class Bacteroidia; order Bacteroidales; family Bacteroidaceae; genus Physcousia. The sequence goes on along the minus strand of CAMJQA010000046.1, from coordinate 4,002 downwards.
GCACAGAGATGGCCCGCCAGTACGAAGCCGCCCCCTGGCCGATGCCTACGGCCCAGGAATATGCCGACCTGGTAGCGGAGTACGTCGGCCGTCTGCCCCAGTCGCTCATCCTGGACCGCTTTGTCAGCCAGAGCCCGCCCCAGATGGTCATCGCTCCCCGCTGGGGAATCAAGAGCAGCGAGTTCGACAAACTGATTCAGGGGAGAGGTGGGTAGAAGTCCACTCACCATGCCGATGGAAATAAGGACGTATGACCTTATGCCGATAAGGACGCGTCCCTATCGCAAGAAGGACACGTCCTTCCGCGCAGAAGGACACGTCCTTATCTGCATCGCGTCACGTCGCTATTCCAAGGCCACGCTAAAGCCAGCTTCGGAAGGACACGAAAAGGGGGGAGGAAATAGCTGTGGCACCAGATAAGAGAGAATAAGAGCCAGTCCGTAGGGAATCCCCTCAAAACTGGCTCTCCTTTCGCTTAGTACAGCAGAGGATTTTGGTCAAACCAGGTCCTTTCCTTTACGTCAAAACCACCGCCGCCGCCACCGCCTATCTGGCTGACCTGCATCAGGTGGGAAAACGGGGCAAGCTCAACTACTTTGGAACTTGGTGCTTCGTACACTCGCTTAGCGTCATTGACGCACATTTCTTTCATCTCTTTCATTTTACAAGAACTTTTTTGCCTTTAATAATGTATATTCCTTTATCTAATTTGTCTTTCATTATCCTTCGTCCGCTCAGGTCGTAGATTTGGGCATCTTGAATCTCCTCAGCGCCTTGAACCTCCTCGATGATTGTAGCGCCGTCGTCACCAAGCAGCTTCACCTTAATCTCGTTCGGAGCCTCTGATGTGCCGTAGGGATTATCGTCGCGCTCGGTGATTGTGAGATATACACGATAGGGATTCAGCACGGCCCCCGCCGTAGCCTTGAAGTAGCTTCCGCCGCCGTAGGCATACCAGTCGCAATCACCAGCCGTGGCCGTCTTGGCGGAATAGACACCTCGGATGCTTACCTTCTGCTCGGCCGAGTACATGTCGAAGCCCGTTTCCTGGGCAGGCTTCAGGGTAGTATTTGCCACGCTGATGACCTGCGCAGTATTGCTGGCCGTCTTGGCCTGTACGAAGTAGGGTGTATTTGCTTTCAGCTTATCGCCCGCCTTCAGCCTTGCAATGGTGATGAAGAAGCTGGGGTCGCTGTTCTCATCCACATACGTTCCCGCATACTTCGCAAACGAGAAGCGGCTAAGCAGGTCGCTGGTCAGCTCCACTTCGAAGGGCACATACCATGCCTGCCAACTGGTGTTCTTGAAGGTGCGGGAGTAGGTGATCTGCTCCATATCCTTCTCTTTAGAATAACCTGTAAATGTTGACCCATCAGTCAAATCGATGGACGGCCCTTGTATTAAGAATTTTCCCCATTGCTCGTCGTTTGTGTATGCTTCTTTTGATGCTGATGGCACAATAACTTTGCAGTTCTCATCAATGTCAGCAAAAACATTAGGATAACAATATGGCGGTTCTGCAGCATCGCATTCTATGGTCTTAATCCGTGTGCATCCCTTAAATGCATCAGTTCGTATATATTCCATACCGCTGCCTATCGTGACACTCTCCAAATTGGAGCATCCTGAGAATGTCTCGTTATATAGCATTGTCATGTTATCTCCAATTGTAACATTTCTCAACTGAGTAAGATTCTTGAATAATCCGCTTGTGGAAATATTGCCACAATCTATTACTAAAGAAGAAAGACGATAGCAGTTCCCAAAAGTACCACTTCCAATAGATGTCACACTCGAAGGAATATTAATAGAGGTTAGGGCAGAACAGCCATTGAAAGCCCAATCACCAATTACTGTTACCCCCTCAGGAATGACGATTGAGGTTAAAGCTGAGCATAAAACAAAAGCCTGATATCCAATTATTGTTGTTCCCTTAGAAATGTTTACTGAGGTTAAGGATGTACAACTCTGGAAAGCACCTTCACTGATGGATTTTACACTTGAAGGAATGTCTATTGAGGTTAGGGATGAACAGTCAATGAAAGTTCTGGTGTTAATAGATGTTACACCCTCAGGTATGATGATTGAGGTTAGGGATGAACAGTCACGGAAAGCCTCATTTCCGATAGAAATCAGACTCTTGGGTAAGTTAACAGTGGTTAAGGTGGAACAGTCTTGGAAAGCGAAGGATTGTATTTCTGTTACTCCCTCAGGAATGTTTATGGAGGTTAGAGCGGAACAACCATAGAAAGCAGAATCTTTTATTACTTTTACACCTTCGGGGATGGAGATACTTATTAAACCATTACATCCTCGAAAAGCGCTACTTCCAATAACTTTTAAAGTGCTAGGGAGTGTTATTTTCATTACATCTGTACAACCTTCAAATGTATAATAAAGTGATTTTGTCCCTTCTCTCACTTCATAGGTCATCTGTGTCTTATCAATAACTTCTATTGCACATGTGCCTGCATAGCGTATATTGTCTTCGACAGGAAGGCTAGTGCATCCGTCAAAAACTCCACGGCCCATGTACTTCAAGCTCTCTGGTATTGTGATTGTGGTCATGGCGGAGCAGTTTTTGAAAGCTCCATTATCGATGAACTCTACACCATCATGAATGGTGACAGAAGTCAATGCTGAACAACCTTCGAAAGTTCCATTTTGTATGACTCCCACATTGGGAATCACAATTGAGGTCAAGCTGGAGCAATTACGAAAAGCTGCACCTCCAAGGGTTTCAAGCATGTTCTCTGGGATAATAGTTACGGAGTTCAGTGAAGAACAGCCATCAAAAGCTAAGCCTCCAATCGACTTCACATTCTTTGGGATAGTGATGGTAGTTAGAGCAGAGCAATTTTGAAAAGCGAAAGATCCAATTCGTATAACCTCTTCAGGAATGTTTACGGAGTTTAGAGCTGAACAATTTTGAAAAGCGTAATCTCCAATTTGTGTTATTGTATAGCCATTGGCCAATGAAGGGATTGTGATTTCTCCTTCGTAAGTAGATGAAATGCAGTATGATTGAACTTTGCATGTTTTATCAGCCTCGCTAATAACATTAAACCTCATACGCACCCCTTCCACCGTATTAGCAGAGAAGGTGTCTCCGTCCGCGCACCAGGAGGGCAGAGAAACCAGCAACGCTACCAGCGTTGCCAGTAAATGTTTAATAAAACCAGTCATCGTAATTCAATTAGGTTATTAACTATTTCTTCTATCTCAAAATCAATATCATTAGGGGCATCTTCACAATCCGAATGAAACATTCGATACTGAATTAGTGCATTAAAAGAGGTTTGACCAAAGCTAATATTGTCATTTCCATTCACGGGAAAATATATTTCACAAGTTCCTGTTACTGTACACTGATTTCCATTGTTCTGACAGTTTACAGGAGTAAAAGTGTCTTGCTGTGTTAGCCCCTTTTTTTCATGTTCATTAGCATTTCTTCTCCGAAACACAATATTGGAATTGTTACGGACATACTCATTGAACCTTCTGAGTAACTTTTGGGTCATTTCTTCATTCATCATAGTAATTTAGGTGCCACTCCATCCCCCTCATGGCTTTAATGATTAACGTGTACAAGAAAAGCGGGGGACATGTCCTCACTCATCTGTTGTCTGGCTCTGGAAAAACCACAAAAGGAAATGAACTGGAAACAATATACCCACCGCCGTATATGCAGCCGCATAACGGCGGCAAGCCGTATGCATACGTTGCTACATATCGACGAGAGTTACCCTTCAGTCATCCTTCCTTTTTTGAAATTTTCCAGATTTCGACAACAAGGATGAAAGCGGAAACGCTCTCTTGATCAAGTGGCTGTCACTCGTTTTTACACGATTTGGTCCACAAGACGGGGCAAAGATACGACTTTAAATTAAAACAACAAAATAATTGTGGAAAATATTATTTGATTCTAATAAAAGTCAAAAAAAACTGCATGAAAAACCGTGAGTTAACTCAAACAATCAATCGAGTTAACTCAATCGATGA
>CAMJQA010000045.1 GCA_946407895.1 uncultured Prevotellaceae bacterium | reverse complement strand
TGCCGCTTCGCTCGTCGAAGTAATCGGCTTGCCGCTTGCTACCGAAGGGACGCAAGAACTTTGAACTTTGAACTTTAAACCTTATAATATGAATCGAAGAACATTCATGGGCGTTGCGGCCACCACACTGATGGCTGCCACACAGGAGGGTAGGGCTGCAGCCCCCCGCACCACCACACCACAACCCGCTGCCGACGCAGAGACGGACGCCCTGCACGTACGCTTCCTGGGCACGGGAGCCGCCGACTGGAACGGGCCCGACGAGCGCGGAGAACACCGCCGCCTGTCGAGCATACTGCTTGACGGCGCCGTCCTCATCGACTACACAGCACGCGCCCTCGACATGCTGCCACAGGGGTGCCGCCCCGCCACCATCTTCTACACCCACAGCCACGGCGACCACTACAACCCCGCCGATGCCCTGCGCCTGGGCATCAGGGACGTCTATCTGAGCCAGACGTGGTATGACACGGCCGTGGCCGAGTTCCGGCGTGCCGCGCGCGAGCTGAAGCAGCCCATGCCTGCCATCCACCCCCTGTGCATCGGCAGCCAGGTGCAGCTGGGGGGGCTTACCATCAGTCCGCTGCCCGCAAACCATGCCACGGGATACCTCATGGAGCAGACGCTCCTATACCTCGTAGAGAAGGGTACGGCCCGACTTATCTACGCCACCGACACGGGAGGCATACCCGCCACCGCCGCACGTCTGGCCGGCATTGATGCACATGGCGAGGGAAGGCCCATAACGGCACTCATCATGGAGGCTACGATGGGGATGGAGCACGAGGTGGACTTCCGCCTCTTCACGCATTCCAGCGTCCGCACCGTGGAGCACACCGTGCAGGTGCTCACACAGACGGGGCGCTACCGTCCGCAGCCCGGACAGTCCGTTTACCTGACCCACATGGCCCGAACCCTGCACGGCACGCAGGCTGAGCTCGACCAACGGCTGCCCGCCCCCCTCCGCGCCGCATACGACGGGCTCGAGGTGGACTTCCGTTAAACCAAACTTTTTCCGGGGGGGAATTCTTAATTTGGCCGTGCATCTCCGTTGAAGGGATAAGGCATCCGGCTGCAATTAAAGCGAAGGAGCGGGCCCCCTTTTTCCTTGGAACCCGCTCCCTGCGGCGCTTACCGGTAACCTCGGCGGGATGTTAAAATAGCGACGTGTCGCGATGCCGATAAGGACGTGTCCTTCTGGCCGGAAGGACGTGTCCTTATTGCAATAGGGACGTGTCCTTATCGGCATAAGGTCATACGTCCTTATGCACGTTGGCACGATGAGCGGGCCAGGTGCGGTGCCTGGAGCGGTCTCACACATCATTACGCTTTTCCGGGCCCGGAGCATGCATTTTCCCTATATATAATAATGTGTATAAATAAAGAAGACGACTTTTATACATTTTTTTTCAATAAAAAGTTATCTATATGCTTAAATGAACGTAACTTTGCACGTGGTTTGGATTGATATCCAAATGACAGATTATTTAATGGGCACAGATGGCCCCCACAAAATAATTGGCACAGATAGCCAGGTCTTTTTTATTAACAGGGCGGGAGACCGCCGCAAATAAACTTATTGCGTTATGATTAATATATCATTGACCGAAAGAAGTGCCAAGCCGGGGCTTAAGCTGGCTGAAATTGATGCTCGTAAGACATACGGGCAGACACAGATGAGCGAGGTCGTTGACCTTCGCAGTTTTTCACAACACATTGCCAGTCATGGCTGTGTATATGATCGCTCAGACATTATGGCCGTTCTGATAAAGATGGTCGATTGCATGTACGAAATGCTCCTTGAGGGCAAGAAGGTACAGTTGGGCGATTTGGGCTCCTTCAGTCCGACCATATCGACCGAAGGGGCAGACACTGCAGCCGAGTTTACGAGCAGGAACATCAAGAGGGTTGGCGTACTGTGGTCGCCGGGCGAGATGTTCAAGGACCTGTCGGCAAATGCCGAGTTCCAGCTGGTGCCCAGCCGTAAGGGTCAGGCCCGCCTGCTGAAGCAGGAGCGCGGTCTGGACGTGGCCGAGGAGGAAGAAAATGCCGGCGGAGACGCCGTGCAGCCTGACAATGGAAACAATGGTGGCGGGCAGCAGCCCGCTGGTGGCGGCGGCAACGCCGGTGGCGACGGGGATAACGGCGACGGCATGGAGTAATGCCCGAGGCTATCCTGTAACAAGAGAACTAAATGGAAGCCCGCAACGGGGGAGAGCCGAGCGCACACAGGCCTCGGCTACCCTTTGCGGGCTTCTTTATTTGAGTTAATTGGCTGATCTATTTCTTGCCTCCTCCGTCAAGGTCGCTATAGTTTCGGGTGATGTTATAAATCTTTCCGGCTTCTGTCGTGTTCTTTGCCGGCAGGGTTAATGTTCCAGCTGTTGTAATGATTTTAATGTTATTTACTCCAGCTGGAACGGCCATAGCAAAGTTCACTACGCCGCCAGTTGCTACTATAGGGATAACCCCACCCTGGCAGAAATCATTAGATTCATATCTGCCGTTAGTGTAGAAGTTGCCATTGGGTACTCCGTTAATTGTCACGTTAAGAAATGCGTTCCTACATATCAGATTGATTGGTTTGGCAGCGAGTGTATTGTTTTCGAAACTGTGGGTGAGCCATGCGTACCTGCTATAGGCTACATTCAGTGATGGACAGGTCCAATTGCAGTGAGCGTCATGGCTAACAGCGACTTGGCCAGTTGTGTTATTTATTGTGTAGAAATATGCCGGAAAGTAGGAATCTCCAAACGTTTCCCATCCGTCTGGCAGCAGGGTTGCCTCGAAGGTTGCAAAGTTTGATGTCATGTCGCTTGTGCCGTCCTCGAAGCGAACATATCCGCTGAATACTGCGCTTTTGCCATCGTCTGACTTGCTTTTCATTTTGAACGGGGCAGGCGTAGAACTACCACTTGAGGCCACCGAGTAGAACTTTTTGCCTGAACTGACGGTTCCGCTGATTTGCAGGTTATCACCGTCTGCAAAGGCATAGTAACGCTTTCCTGAAACCGATTCGCCCAGTGCAGCGCGTGTCTCGGTTGTGTTTTCAGTTGGAATCTCGACGTAGATTGTGCGTCCTGTTGACTGTGGCTCCTGAATGTTGTCGTTATCACTGCTGCAAGAGGCAGTCATCATTATTATAGTGATAGGCAGTATGCCTGCCATAAATCTGTTTGTATTCATGTCTTTCTTGTTTATGGTTTTCTTACTCTTTGTTGTCTGTTCCCTGTTTTAATGCACTGCCTGCTACCATGTCTCTTCAAACAGGAAATTGTTCGTGTTCATTGTGGCTGTGGTCTTTAGGCTGCCTTGCAGCATCGATTTCTCGCTTTGCAGTGTCACGATTTGCAACTGCGGTTTCTGGTACTGCCGTTTTACATTTCCGGCTTCTGTCTTTTTCTCCATGGCTTTTCAGTTTATTTGTTAAGTTTGCTAATGCAAAAATACAACTTTTTCCATTTCTGGCAAAATCGTTTTATGGAAAATATGCCGATGAGCAAGGTTTTCCTCGTATATTCTGCTAAAGGATGATGATAATGTCCTATTTTCCCCTCTGGTCAGTTGAAGAAGTTCCAGCTGACGCCGAAGTGGAAGGTGCGCGGATCTACGGGGTAGTGTGGTGCCCAGTAGTAGCGTCCGCTGCCCTGGTTGACGTGGTTCATGGCCAGATAGAGGCGGCAGTGCTTCAGGTGTAGGTTGACGTAGGCGTTTATGATGGGGTAGTTGCCTACCTTGACGCGGGCGAAGGAGGCGTCCTGCACGGCAAACTGGCTTACGCCGGGCGTATAGTCGGGCGCGTAGTAGGAGGTGAAGAAGCGCATGTCGCCGCCTACCTGCACGCGCAGTATCTTGGAGATGTGGAAGAGCAGGTACAGGTTGGTGTAGAGCGACAGCTTTGGCAGGGGCAGCACGGTCTGGTTTGACGACTTCTGGTACGTCAGCTCGTTCTCCCACCCGAGGGGGCCCAGCTTGAAGTCCTGGCCCAGCGTGGCTGAGAATACCTGCACGTTGCCCGTGTGCTGGCGTACCTCTACGTCGTGGGTGTAGTGGGTGGGCACGGTGCTGGTGGAGTCGGCCCGGCCGCGCAGCTCGTTCTTCATGCCGAAGTAGGTGTAGTTCTTCAGATTCTCCACGCCCACGGTGAGGCGCGTTTTGGTGCGCGGGTAGGTGACGGTTCCCATCAGGCGCGTGCGCAGGTCGCGGCTGAGGTCTTCCTGGTCCCACCAGGTGACGCAGTTGCGGTAGTGGCGCCAGTAGAAGGATGGCTTCTGGCTGTGTATGAAGGCTTGCAGGTTGAGCTGCAGGCTGTCGAGGCGCCCCATGGGGAGGTCGAGGTCAACGTCGCCGTCCACGGTGAAGTCGCCCAGGTTCTCGCCCAGGAGCCACAGCTCGCCCTCTACGTCGTAGTGTATGAAGCGTCCCTGCCGGCGGCTCAGCACGCTGCCCACCGAGAGGTCGTGCTCGGTGAAGTGCTCGGTCATCACCGTGGTGTCGGCCGGCAGGGGCAGGGTGTAGGTGGCCAGCTGATGGGTGCCGAAGAGGGTGATTCCCATCTGTGCCCACTTGTTGAAGCCCTCGCGCAGCTGCATGCCTATGGTGTTCTTTATGCTCATGCCGCGGGTTATGTCCTCAATGTCGGTGGTGTTGCCGTAGTAGTGGTTGGTGAAGTAGTTGGCGGGCAGCTGCCGGGCGAGGAAGGTGTGTGCCAGTCGCTCTACGTCGAAGGTGTGTATGAAGCTGGTTACGGGCACGAACTCGGTGGGCATGACCACCGTCTGCTGCCACTGCTGCATCAGGCTGTCCACCACGGCTGCCCGTCGCAGGGTGTCGGCCTGCAATACGGCGCGCAGGCTGTCGCCCAGTGGCTTCATGAGCTCGGCCTCGGTGGGCGGCTGTGGCATCAGCGAGTCGGGCACCTCCAGCTCGCGGTCGAAGCCTACGTTGTATCGGTGGCTGAGGAAGAAGGTCTGCTCGTGGTTGCGGTTGTAGGTGTCGGTGATGTTCACGGGTATGTCCTTCGAGCTGTAGCTTTGGGGAAAGCTCTGCGGGTCTTCGATGTAGCGGTCGTTCTCGATGCCTCCGTTCTCGGCCATCTTCAGGTGGCTTACGTTGATGTAGGCGTGGGCGTTGTAGCGCTCGCCGCGGTAGTAGCCATACACGGTGCCGCCAAACTGGCTGTTCTGCTGGCTGTTGTAGTATCCGCGGCCGTAGAGGTAGTCGAGCTTGAAGCCTATGCCCGAGATCTTGTTGATGTTCGAGGCGAAGTATGCCCTGACGCGGTCTTGCCCGTTCTGGCTGTTGCCGCACTTGTGGTAGGCCAGGTTGGTGATGGGGCTCAGGGTGTTGGTGAAGCGGAAGTCCTGCAGGCTGCCGCGGAAGAAGCTGAGCGGCTGCAGGAAGAGGAACGTCTCGCCCTCGTCGCGGTTCAGGAATATGCGGTTCAGGCGCGGTGCACCCACGTTGCCCAGGAAGCTGTACTGGCCGGTGTATCCCTCGGTGAGGTTGAAGTTCTGGAAGTTGTGTACGACCGTGTCGTTGTTCTCGGCATCGATGATGTTGCCGAGCCTGCGGTCGAGGCGCCACTGGAACTGTCCGATGGGTATCTGCTGTCCCTCTTCCTCCTCCTCGTCGTCTCCGCCGCGGCCCCATGAAAACTGGTTGGTGCCGCCTCCGGGCATGACGCCGCCCTCGGGGCTGTATCCGCTGCCGGCACGCTGGCTGGCCGAGCCGTCCTCGGTGCGCAGTGTGTTCTGGGCCCACGCGGTGCGCAGGCATGTCAGCATTAGGATAAGCATGAGGGTGCGGCTTCTGGTCATTGTTCTTATGGGATCTATGGGGTTGATGGGGAGTCGATGATGGGGTGAGGTTTGTTCTTATGCGCTGTGTTCCTGCCGTATGATGTCCATGCCGCGCAGCAGTGCCTGCTCGTTCATGGGTATGAGGTGCTGGTGGCGCTCGGGCAGGGTCTTCACCAGCGAGCGTATGATGTCCTCCACCCTTACCAGGGGGCGCACCTTGAGCAGGCCGCCCAGCACGAGCATGTTGAAGGCCCTGACGTTGCGCATCTCGGCTGCCTCGTCCATGGCATCGATGCGATAGATGTTGAGGTCGGTGCGCGTGGGGGGCTGCATGATGCCGTATCCGTCGTAGATGAGCGTGCCGCCCGGGCGTATTGCATCCTGGAACCGTTCCAGCGAGGGCTGGTTCAGTATGATGGCCGTGTCGAATGTGCTCAGTATGGGGCTGCTGATGGGCTGGTCGCTGATGATGACGGTTACGTTGGCCGTGCCGCCCCGCTGCTCTGGTCCGTAGGCAGGCATCCAGGTAACCTCGCGCCCCTCCATGAGTGCGCCGTAAGCCAGTGTCTTGCCCATCGATAGTACGCCCTGTCCGCCGAAACCGGCTATTATAAGTTCTTCTTTCATTGCTCTTTTCTGTGTTTACTGATTTACTCGGCTGCGGCCGAATTCTGTTTCGTCAGGTTGTCCTTCAGGTCTCCAAGCGGGTAGTAGGGGAACATGTGCTCTGCCATCCACCGGTTGGCCTCGGTGGGCGACATTTTCCACCCGCTGCTGCACGTGCTCACCACCTCCACCAGCGAGGCGCCGCGGTGCTCGAGGCAGTTCTGGAAGGCGCGGCGTATGGCCTTGCGCGTGCGGTTGATGGCGGCCACGGTGTGTACGGCCTGGCGCGTAACGTAGCATGTGCCCTCCAGCTGGGCTGCAATCTCGGTTATCTTCAGGGGGAATCCGTGCAGGTCCGACTGGCGTCCGTAGGGGCAAGTTGATGTCTTCATGCCCATGAGGGTGGTTGGTGCCATCTGCCCGCCCGTCATGCCGTAGATGGCGTTGTTGATGAAGATGATGGCTATGTCGTCTCCGCGGTTCAGGCTGTGAATGGTCTCGGCCGTGCCTATGCAGGCCAGGTCGCCGTCGCCCTGGTAGGTGAAGACGAGCTGGTCGGGATGCAGCCGCTTCACGGCACAGGCCAGTGCCGGTGCGCGCCCGTGGGCAGCCTCAATCCAGTCTATGTCGAGGTAATTGTAGGCAAACACGGCGCATCCCACGGGGCTTATGCCCACAGTACGCTCTGTGACGCCCATTTCCTCGATAACCTCTGCTATCAGCTTATGTACCACCCCGTGGCTGCACCCCGGGCAGTAGTGCATAGGGTTGTCGTTCATCAATTCCGGCTTCCGGTAAACCAGGTTGCCCGGCTGTATGATTTCTTCGCGTGTCATTGTCTCTTTTGTATAAAAAATAGCTTATCCCGTTTCAGGCCATAAAGCGTACGAAGAACTCCACCACCTTGAACAGCATGCCCACACCGATTATGCCCAGGGCCCACAGGCGGTGTTCCGTGTCGGTGTAGTACCATACGAGGCCTATGGCGGCCAGGGCAAGGAACGCCGTGTTAAGCACTTGGCGCAGCCGGCCTGCATCGGCCCGGCGGTTGCGGCGCTGGCGAATGCGCTCCACCTGTTCCTCGAGGGTCAGTTCTTCATCTTCCTTCTTCATGTCAAAAACCGGAGAGTATTATCTTCTCTCTCTCTTCTTTTCTTGTTCAACTTATCTGTTTTTATCCCTTAATCAGTTTCTCCCTCAGCGCTGCGGCAATCTCCTCGGGTGTGGGCACCATGCCTCCCATGCGGCCGTGTAGCGCCACGGGGCATGCACCCTCCACTGCAAGGCGGACGTCATCGAGCATCTGGCCCGAATTGATCTCGGCGCATAGGATGCCCTTCATCCTGCGGGCCAGTTCGGCAATCCGCGGCGTGGGGAAGGGCCACAGCGTGATTGGGCGAAGCATGCCCACGCGCACACCCTCGTGGCGCAGCAGCTCGATGGCCTTCTGGCTGATGCGGGCAGCGCTGCCGAACGCAACAATCAGGTATTCGGCATCGTCCGTGAGCAATTCCTCATATCGCACCTCTGTCTCCCGGATTACGCGGTATTTCTGCTGCAGGTGCTCGTTGTGGCGTTCCATGAAGCCCGGGTCGAGGCTCAGCGAGGTGAGTATGTTATTCCGTCGCCCCCGCCGTCCGGTTGCAGCCCATGGGCATTCGCGGGCCACCTCTTCGTCCGTGCGGCGCGGTTTGTAGGGAGGCAGCACCACCTTCTCCATCATCTGTCCGATGATGCCGTCGCTAAGTATGATAGCCGGCGTGCGATAGCGGAATGCCAGCTGGAATGCCAGGTCCATGAAGTCGGCCATCTCCTGTACGCTTGCAGGGGCCAGTACGATGACGTTGTAGTCGCCGTTGCCTCCGCCGCGGGTACTCTGGAAATAGTCGCCCTGGCTGGGCTGTATGGTGCCAAGGCCAGGCCCGCCGCGCTGAACGTTAACGATTACGCCCGGTATCTCGGCTCCGGCCATGTAGGTAATGCCTTCCTGCATCAGTGCCACGCCGGGGCTGCTTGACGACGTCATCACCCGCTTGCCGGTAGCACCGCCGCCATATACCATGTTAATACTGGCCAGCTCGCTTTCGGCCTGCACTACAACCATCCCCGTGGTCTCCCAGGGCTTCTCCAGGGCCAGCGTCTCCAGAATCTCGCTCTGTGGAGTAATAGGGTAGCCAAAATAGCCATCGCACCCACAGCGGATTGCAGCATGGGCAATGGCCTCGTTGCCCTTCATCAGTACAACTTCATTCTCTGTCATCTTGCGCCCTCCACTTCTTCTCTTTTCCGATAGACACTGATGCATGCATCGGGGCATACGACGGCGCACGATGTGCATCCGTTGCAGCGCTCCCAGTCGGCCTGCACGGCAAACGAATAGCCCTTCATGTTGACAGCTTTGTCGGAAAGCGTCAGCAGATGAAGCGGGCATGCCTCAACACACAGGCCGCATCCCTTGCAACGCTCTGTGTCCACCACTATTATACCTCTGTTCTTACTCATTTTCTTCTTCTTAGCATATTTACTTCGCCATAATCCCCGAGGCTGAAAGCATCAGGGATTATACATGTCGGGGTTCCTAAAGTTCAGGATATCAAGCAACAACTGGCGTGCTTGCACAGCCGGGCTTTCGGGATTCAGGGAAATGGCCTCGGCATAGCACTCGAGCGCCCTTTTCCAGTTGCCTTGGCGACGGTATTCATTACCGCGCCTGTATATGACTGTTTCTGTTTCTTTACCTTCCACGCCAGTTGGTTTGCTGTTGACGGTCTGTTCCTCTCTACTTTAAGTAAATATATATCTTAGTCACTTACGATACTCTTGCGCGTGGCCGCCTCCTGCTTGTCGAAAGCATCCATAGCGGCGTTGAAGATTTCCTCCACTCGGTCTATTGTCTTGACGCGGAACTTTCCGCTCCTTGGCAGCAGCTTGGTCTGCTTCTTGTTGAGCGCCTCTTCATCGGTAATCCACTCTTCGGCCTTGTAGTTAATGCCGTTAGTGCCGTCGATATCCTCGTTGTAGTAATATGACACCTGGGTAATCGTCATGTTAACCTTGTTGCCGCTCACATTCACTGAGAGCTGATAGCGCAGGCGTGTACGGTCAAGGTATAGCGGTTTTTTCTTGAAGACGATATATTCCTCGGCCCGTGCCACGATGGTGCCATCGGCGCGTCCGTCTGAAATAATGCGGCTGCGCATATCCTGAATGGCCTTGCCCACAATCTCGTCCTGTACGAACTTGCTCATGGTGCCGAATATCTGTTCTTGCGACTTCCCGCTTACGGTAAATGACTTGCGGAAGGTTACAATCCCATTCTCCGTGGGTACAGCTCCCGCCAAATAGCGCGAGTCGCTATCTCCTGCAGCTGAAATCATCAGCGGCATACTGAGCAATGCGGCTAAAAAAACTCTTCTTTTCATATTATCACGTTGGTTTTTTAACTTAATACATTATATATATATAAATACATACACTATGTCTTTTGCCTGGCTGCTACTCATAGCGCAATGCTTCAATAGGATCCATTCGGGCAGCCTTACGGGCGGGTACATAGCCAAAGAATATGCCGATGAAAGCACATACGCTGAAACTGAGGCCTACGCTCCACAGGGGTACCTCGCTGGGTAGACCCATAAATGATTTGGCTATCCAACTTCCGCCATAGCCCAGGGCAATGCCCAGGAAAGCGCCCGTCAGGCTAATGAGGATACTTTCGATGAGGAACTGGCTCATGATATCAACGCCGCGGGCACCCACTGACATGCGCAGCCCGATTTCCTTCGTACGTTCGGTCACGCTCACCAGCATTATATTCATGATGCCGATGCCGGCCACGAGCAGAGAGAAGGCCGCAGCCACCACCAGGATAATGGTGATGGTGTCCATAGTGCTGCTCATCGTCTCCATCCATTCTTGCTGTGAACGGATAGTAAAGTCGTTCTCCTGGTCGTCATTCAGCTTATGGCTGTGGCGCAGGATGGTAACGAGCTGGTCGCTGGCCTGCTCGCTAAGCTCCTCAGAAACAGCGCTGACAACGATACTGTTGAAGTATGTTTGTGCAGCAATACGCTTCATGACAGTTGTGTAGGGAGCAATTATCAGGTTGTCCTGATCCATGCCCCAGGAGTTGTAGCCTTTGCTCTTGAGCACGCCTACGATGCGGAAGGGGATGCTCTTGAAACGAATGACTTTGCCGATGACGTTGGCATCCTTGTCGCCAAAAAGCTGCTCTACGATGGTTGTTCCCACCAGGCAAACCTTGGCGCTCTTGCGTACGTCTTCTTCGGTGAAACAGTCGCCTTCCTTCAGCACCCACTGCTTGATGTCTATGTATTCGGGACTCTCGCCGTACACCGTCGTCTGTGTGTTCTTGGCTCCGTAGATGGCCTGTCCGCCGGTGCTTACCTCGGGGCTGGCATGTGTTGATAGCGAGGCTTCGCTGAGTATGCTTTCATAATCCTGCATTTTCAGTGTCTGCATCTCGCTTGGGTCACGCCTCACTCCGCCTCGCATCTCTGCTCCGGGGCGGATGGTCAGCATGTTGGTGCCCATCTTGGAGATGTCGGCACGCACGCTCTGCTTGGAACCCTGTCCGATTGCCATCATGATGATTACGGCTGCAACACCGATAATGATGCCCAGCATGCTCAGGAAGGAGCGGAACTTATTGCTCAGAATGGCTGTAAAGGCCACTTTCAGAAGATTCTTTATGCTCATATCGCGTATTAATCGTCATCGTTTTTCGGCAGTCGGGCCAGGGCCTCGGCCGCATTGAGGATGTTGTGGTTCTCAACGTCTTCGCGTATCATGCCGTCGGTCAGGGTTATGTTCCGGCTGCTGTATTGTGCAATCTCGGGGTTGTGAGTTACAAAGATGATAGTGCGTCCCTGGCGGTGCAGGTCTTGGAAGAGGCAGAGAATTTCGAAGCTCGTGCGGGTATCCAGGTTACCAGTTGCTTCGTCGGCCAGTACCACGGCCGGATTGTTTACCAGTGCGCGTGCAATGGCTACTCGCTGCATCTGTCCGCCCGACATCTGATTGCTCTTGTGATCCAGCCGGTCGCCAAGTCCCACTGCCTGCAGAGCCTCAATGGCAGCCTGCCTGCGTTGGCGGGCTGAATAGTTCTTGTTGTACATCAGGGGCAGCTCAACGTTTTCTACCGCCGTGGTCTTGGCCAGCAGGTTGTAGTTCTGGAAGATGAATCCAATCTTGCGGTTACGCAGAATGGCCCTCTCGCTGCGGCGCATCTTGCGCACAGGCACGCCGTCGAGGATGTATTCGCCGCTGGTGGGCGTGTCAAGGCAACCTAATTGGTTGAGCAGTGTACTCTTGCCAGAGCCCGAGGTGCCCATAATGGTTACGAACTCCCCTTCATATATCTTGAAGCTGACGCCTCGGAGGGCTTTTACAACTTCGCTGCCAACACGGAATTCGCGTTTCACATTGCGCAACTCGATGACTACTTTCCTGTTATCTGTTTCTGACATACGCGGAGATTATTTGCTTCCAGCCTTCTTGTTGTTATTATTGCGGTTACGGGGCTTTGGCATGAAGGGGTTGCTGTTCTGCTGCTGATTCTCGTCCATTTCGGGCATGCCGCCTGTTACCTCGGTGATGACTTGTGTACCTGCACTCACACCGCGTAATATCTGTGTGAGGGTGCCGTTGGTTACACCCGTCTCAACAGCCATTGCCTTCAGGGCTGGTCCTTCCTTGGTCCAAACCTTGGTGCGTGCCTCTGTGTCGGTAATGGTCTCGCCTTCGTTTAGCATGGCTTCGCTGGGATTGAAGCGCAGTGCTTTGCTTGGTACGGCCAAGACGTCCTTCAATTCCAGTGTATAGATAGTTACGTTAGCCGTCAGTCCGGGTTTCAGTTTCAGGTCATCGTTTCGTGCACTGATGACAACCTCATAGGTGACTACGTTACTTTCGGTCGTAGCCTGCTGGCGCACCTGAGTAACGGTTCCCTGGAACGTGTCGTCGGGGAAGGCGTCAACGGTGAATGAAACGCGCTGGCCGTCCTTGACCTCGCCTATGTCGGCCTCGTCAACGTCTGCTATGACGCGCATGTCGGTCAGGTCCTGGGCGATTTTGAACAGGGTGGGGGTGTTGAAGCTCGAGGCCACGGTCTGTCCTTCTTCAACCTCCTTGCTCAGTACTACACCATCGATGGGGCTTGTGATGGTTGCATATCCCAGGTTGGTCTTGGCCTTCTTCACATTCTCCTTCTGTGTGGTTACGGTCTGCTCAGCCCTGATGTAGGCGAGCCGTGCCTGCTCATAGTCGTTGGCACTGATGAGGCCTTTGTCAAAGAGCGTCTTATAGCGTTCGTAGTTCGTTCTCTGATAGTCGAGCTCGCTCTGCGCACTCTTCAGGTTGGCCTGCGTGCTACTGAGTTCGCTCATCAGGTTCGTACGGTCTAATTCGGCAATGACATCACCAGCCTTAACGACGCTGTTGTAGTCCACATAGAGCTTGCTGACGATACCGCTCACCTGTGTACCCACATCGACGCTCGTCACAGGTTCTATCGTACCTGTTGCGGTTACCGTTGTGGTTATGTCCTGTTGGGTTACTTCAGCGAGGGTATAGCTGAATTCCAGCTTTTTCCCGCAGCTGACAGCCATTCCTGCGGTCAGGAACAATGTGGCCAGATTGATGATATGTTTCTTTTTCATCCTGATATGGGTATTTATTTGTTTTATGTCAAGGGGTTTCCAAGTCGGTGTGGGTTACAGGTCTATGTCCTCACCTGTATAGAACTTTAGTAATTGGATGTTCAGGAGCGTCATGTACTTGCTTTGCAGCATAGCTTGTTCGGCACTGATGAGGTTGTCTCGGCCTTGCAGCACTTCCACTACGTTCTTCAACCCGTTCTTGAACTGCTCGTTCAATAGCTCGTAGCTGGCTTGCTGTCCCTTGACGCGGGTCTTGGCTGCTATGAAGTTCTGCTGCTGGGTGTTGGCATTGATCCAATATTGTTCGATGGTGCTGCTCAGCGTGTTCTTCCTGTCTTGCAGGTCGAGCCGGCTGTTGGCCTGCTGTAGCTTGGCCTGCTTCACGTTGCTGCGTGTCCTGCGGTTGTCGAAGATGGGTACACTGACGGTTACGCCTGCGCTGGCATTCAGATTAGTCTTCAACTGCTGCCCTGCATCTTTCTGGCTGGCACTGAAGTGGCTATCGCCCAAACTGGCACTGATGCCCAGTGTGGGCAGAAAACCGCGCTTAGCAATATCCAGATTGAGGTCGGCGGCATCAACGGATAGTTCTGCACTACGGATTTCGGGTCGCGTGGCCAATGCTTTCTCATATGCTTCTTCGGCACTGGGTATCAGGTCGAGCACTTTTTCGTCGGTAGGTACTTCGCCGTTAACATCAAACGGTGTGGTCAGTTCCAGTTCCAGGAGTGCTTTCAGCTGGCGCTTGTAGTTGGCAATCTGCGACTCGCTGCTTACAACGTCGTACTTGGCGCTTTCCAACTGTGCCTCCAGGCCAATGACGTCAGCCTTGGCCATCTGGCCCTGCTCGTACATTTCCTTCCCCCGCTCATACTGGCTCTGTGCTGTCTCGAGTAGCTTTTCATTGACGTGCTTGGCCTCCTTTGTGTACATTATTTGAACATAGAGCTGTGCTATCTGCTCCTGAATAGTAAGTTCGCTCTGCTCGGTAGCCAGCTGTGTTATTTCATTTTGCAGCTTCTGCGATTCTATGTTCTTTTGGTTGATGCCTCCGTTCCACACTGTCCATTGTGCATTCAGCCCGTATGAGCCTTGGTAGGTAACTTTTTTGCTCGTATTCGTTACCTGGCCGTTCTGGACGATGGCAGTGGTCTCCTCAAAAGGCCTGTAGCCCATGCTCTGGTTTGTACTAAAGCTGAGGCTGGGAAAGAGCGAACCCTTGTTTTGCCAAAGGGTAACTTCGCCCTGTTCCTCGCTGATGCGGTTCTTCTGAATCTGAATGTTGTTTTGCAGGGCATAGTTTATGCAGTCCTGCAGACTCCAACCTTGCTGGGCCCATGCCGGCGCGGCCGCAAGTATTAGAATTGTAAATAGCGGGTTGATCCGTCTCATATACTTTTGTATTCTTTATCGGAGTTCGGTTATCTCCGGTCATTATCCGTTATCGCCTGCAAAGTTACATATTTTTATGTATTTATAGGCTTTTTCTATCCATTCTTTAAGTATTTTTATCACTTTTTATCGTAAATCAGTGTTTTTTTGCCTTAAATCATTGCCCGTTCGGATGGAAAAACGTATTTTTGCACCGTAATTGTGAAGATGAATTTGTATTAAAATCAAAGATAGTATGTTCTCAGGAATTATTGAAGATACGGCAAGAGTTGTTGCCATTCGCTCCGAACAGGATAATGTGCATTTTAGCCTGCGTTGCAGTTTTGTTGATGAATTGTCGATAGACCAGAGTGTGGCTCACAATGGCGTATGCCTGACTGTTGTGGATATAAGCGATGGGGTATATACGGTAACGGCAATGCGCGAGACACTTGAGCGCAGTAACCTGGGCCTGCTGAGTGTGGGCGACGAGGTGAACGTGGAGCGCTCGATGCCTTTGAACGGCCGCTTGGACGGCCACATCGTACAGGGGCATGTCGATCAAACGGCGCGCTGCATTGATGTGCAAGACCAGCAGGGCAGTTTCCAATACACTTTCCAGTTTCAGTCCAGCCGAGAACAGGTTGCCCGCGGCTATTTTGTGGTGGATAAAGGCAGTGTCTGCGTGAACGGTGTCAGCCTGACGGTCTGCCGTCCCGAGGCCGATACCTTCCAGGTATGCATCATCCCCTATACGTGGGAGCATACGAATTTCCATGCCATCAAGCTGGGCACGGTGGTAAACCTTGAGTTCGACATTATCGGTAAGTATCTGGCTCGCATGAATACCCTTCTGAAATAGTTCTACTTCATGGCAGTTCGTTCGGAAATGTAAGTATTTTTGCCGTAGTTCTCAAGGTGCTTTAAAGTCTTTTCTTGCTGTTCTTGTCTTTATGGGATTTCTGTCAATGAGCCAGCTGACATCGTCCTGAGAAAATATCAGACCCCAATATCAGACCCCTTAAAAAAGACCTCCGGGATTCTCGTTGAAGCTCACGGAGGTCTTTTGTATAAAGCTATATTTTGTAAATAATTTTGTTGTCGCTATCTGCTGGTTACTTTCTTTTCCCCTTTCGTGGATCGTATGTGAAGCTGTCTTGCAGGCGGGCGGTGGAGGTGTTCCATACATTGATGCGCAGGTGCCCCTTCTCGGTGAGCCCCTCGATGACGGTGGCATACCTTCCCGGGGTGGGATGCCACTTCTCGCCCTCGCCGTCATAACCGGTATCGGGACCTCCGCCTATGATTTGTGCCCAGGGGCGCTCGGGCGTGGCGGGGAAGTGGCGATAGTAGTGCTGATGGGCGGTGATGACCAACTGGCATCCGGCCTTGGCCAGGAGTGGGCCCCACAGCTCGGCACACGTCTTCTGCCACATGGCAAAGTCCACGTCGTAGCGCCCGTTGTTTTCCTCGGGGGTGCAGTCGCCGGGATTGTGGCGCGGATTATCGTCGTAGAGCGGGATGTGGCAGAAGGCTACCAGGTAGGGGGCACTCTCTATTTCCGGGCGTTGCAGCGCGTCTTCGAGCCATCCTACCTGGGCTCTGCGATAGGCCTCGCTGTTGAACAATCCGGCAAAGGCGGGATGCGAGTCGAGCTTGTCCTCGGCTGTATCGAGTCCTATCAGGGCTATCTCGCCCATGCGGACGGCAAAATTACGTCCCAGATCCCAGTCCTGGGGGCGTCGCTCCTCGGGCTGGCGGTAGAGCCAGATACGCTCCAGATGACGGTTGGCCATACCCCGGACGTCGTGATTGCCTGGGCAGAAGATGTAGGGAATCCGGGTGGCATAATCCCTGCGTTCGATATGTGGATTCAGGAAAATGCGTATCAGGTCCTCGGGCGTTTCCTCGCAGTTGCATGCATCTCCGTTCCAAATGACGCACGAGGGTTCCAGGCGTACTATCGTTTCTATGCAGCGGCTGAAGGGGAGCCAGGTGGCGTGCGTATCGTTGATGACACAGAAGTGTCCCCGCGCCCCGCGTCCGGCCGTAGTGAAGTGGTAGATGTGGTAGTCTTCCTCTGTGCCCAGCACCTTCATGCTGTATCCGTGCTTGTACTCGATGCGGTCTGCACCAATGCGGTAATAGTAGGTGGTGGCGGGTTCCAGGCCGGTGAGGCGTATCTGCACAGCCTTGTCGCTGATGTCCGTGACGCGGAAGCCACCGCACTTCACTGTCTTCCCGTCGCTGAGGTCTGGCTGCTTGCCGTATGTGACAAAGCCGTTGGCCAGGGCACTGACGGCAAAGGTGATGCCGATGGATGTCTCGGCATAGTTCTGCAGCATGGGCGCCGAAGCGATGAGCGGAGCAGGGGCCGTGTCGCCGGCAGGGGCTTCACCCTCGGCGTGCGGATATGCAGGAGCTGTATTTGCCGCCTGCATGACGCTGCCTGTTCCGGTGGCAGCGGCCAGGAGGGCTGTATTCTTGATGAATTGTCTTCGTTTCATATGTGTTTACATATATGGTCTGGGTTAACTGGTTAGAATGATGGTCAGGCTGCGGGCGGCCTGTGCACCATAGACGAGTGCCGATTCGATATCGGCTGTTTTGCTTGGGCCGCTGATGAAGGTGCCGAACTTATAGTCGCGGAAGTATTCTCCGGATTCGGCTATGAGGGCGTATGCCTGATGCATATTAGAGACTATGTCTGTGCGTCGCAGCAGGATGACGAGGTTCTCAGAGGCAAAGCAGATGGCCTTCTCCTTCATAGCCTGCGGAACCCAGATGCAAGCATTCTCGGCTACACCAATTCGTCCCTGTACGATGCCTACATCCACGGCCGTCAGCTGGCACACATCTTCCACGGTATCGGGATTAAGCTGGACCTCTATGCCCGGCAGGTTGCTGGCAAATATCTGTGCCTGGGGGTAGGCTTGGTGCACAGCCTGGTTCAGGTCTACACCCCCGGGCAGTTCTATGAGGTGTGCTCCGGCGGTAGTAGTGGCTTTCTGTATGAATTGTGCCACGGGGTCGGTATATGTGATGCCATGCAATTGGCTCAGGTCGGGCATGTCGAATGTCTGCTGTACGCCCTCACGCAGGCGTGCCAGTATCTTATCCTTCGTGTTCATTGTTCGTCTTCTTTGGGTTTGAGGTCTTTCCATGCCTGGTGGAAGGACTTGGGTGGGAACTTCATCATCTCGTGTCCGTAGGTCCAGGGGTTCAGGGGGGTCTTCATCATGGCGGATGGCACCCAGCGTGCCAGGTGGAGTGAACCGACCAAGCGGGTGTAGAGCTTCGGATGCCGGAAGATGAAGCTCATGGCCCGGGACATTATCTTCTTGGTGGCATCGGCGCGGTGCATACTGTCTAACTGCTGACGCCAGCGGTATATCTGGGTAGAGAGATCTACCTTGACGGGGCATACGTTGTCGCAGCTGCAGCAGAGTGTGCAGGCCGATACGTTGTCGCTGTATTTACGGCTGCCGCGCAGCATGCCCAGGTTGATGCCTATAGGACCTGGGATGAAATAGGTATAGCTATACCCGGCCGAACGGCGATATACGGGGCAGGTGTTCATGCAGGCTCCGCAGCGCATGCACTTCAGTGTTTGCCAGTGTTCCGGGTCTGAAAGTATCTGGCTGCGTCCGTTGTCCACCAGTACGATGTGCATCTCTCCACCGGGCCTGGGGCCGCGGAAATGACTGGTATAGACTGTGGTTTCCTGCCCTGTGCCGCAGCGCGCTAGGAGGCGCTGGAAAACGCCCATCGAGGCATAGTCGGGGATGAGTTTCTCTATACCCATCGATACGATGTGCAACTTGGGGATGGAAGTGCTCATATCGGCATTCCCCTCGTTGGTGCAGACAACGACCTCGCCGGTGGAGGCTATACCGAAGTTGGCCCCTGTCATGCCGGCCTGGGCCTCGGTGAACTGACGGCGCAGGTGCATGCGGGCCACGAAGGTCAGGTAGGTAGGGTCGTTGGGATCGTCGGGCATATTGGGGTATTCGAGGTTTTCCATCAGGCCCTGGCTTCGGAAGCAGTCTCCGATGGCTTCGCGATGGACGTGGAGTGCGGGCATGACGATGTGGCTTGGTGCCAGGTGCATCATCTGCAGGATGCGTTCGCCCAGGTCTGTCTCTATGACTTCAATGCCGTGCTGTTCCAGATTCTCATTTAGGTGGCATTCCTCGGTGAGCATGCTCTTGCTCTTCACCACCTTCTTTACGCCGTGGGCAGAGAGAATCTGATAGACGATATCGTTATATTCTCTGGCATCGGCAGCCCAGTGGACGTGTATGCCGTTTCGTGTGGCATTCTCCTCGAACTGCTGGAGGTAGTCTGCCAGGTGGCTCACCGTATGTTTCTTTATCTGGCTGGCCGCCTCGCGCAAGTCTTCCCATTCGGGTAGTGCCTGCGCCATATTGTCGCGCTTCTGACGGACGCCGAAGAAGGTCTTGTCGTGTCGCTCGACGATGTCGGTGTGGCGCAGATATTCTTCGGCAGCTTTAGCATGTAGTGTACTCATAATCCGGCTGCTAAGATTTGTGCTACGTGGATAAATTTGATGTCTAACCCCTGGCGACGGGCTATGCCATCCATGTGCATAAGGCACGAGGAGTCGGGCCCCGTGATGTACTCGGCTCCGGTGGCTATGTGACGGCGGACCTTTTCGAGGCCCATGCGCGCCGAAACGTC
The DNA here is from genome assembly GCA_946407895.1 of uncultured Prevotellaceae bacterium. Lineage (GTDB taxonomy): Bacteria > Bacteroidota > Bacteroidia > Bacteroidales > Bacteroidaceae > Physcousia. The sequence goes on along the minus strand of CAMJQA010000045.1, from coordinate 10,089 downwards.
TTTTTCCTCGACGGCGAACATGCCTCCGAAACCGCAGCATTCGTCGGGACGCTCCGGCTCCAAGACGGTGATGCCGTCGACGAGCTGTAGCAGGTCCTTTATCTTGTTGAATTTGGGCACATTGCGTTCGCTGGGTGACGAAAGGCCCAGTTCCCTTACGCCGTGGCAGGAATTATGCAGGCTGACCTTGTGAGGGAAGCGGGAGGGCAGGCTGTTGACCTTCACTACATCGTGCAGGAACTCCACGAGGTCGAGTGTCTTTCCGCTGGCCTGACAGGTGTGCCCATGCCGTTCCAGCATCTGCGGGTGGAAAAGGCGTACGTAGGCCGCACAGCTGACCGAGGGAGCCACTACATAGTCGTACGGAGCGAATATCTCGTCGAACGTGCATGCCAGAGGCTCCGATAATTTCTCGAATCCCGCATTGCCCATCGGCTGACCGCAACATGTCTGGCGCTCGGGGTAATCGACCTGCAGGCCAAGTGCCTTCAGTAATTTAAACGTCGATACGCCCACCTCGGGGTAGAGCGCATCGACGTAGCAAGGAATGAACAAACCTATTTTCATCTTGTTCGTATTCGCATGTGTTTAGTCAGATTCTCTTTCCAGAAGGAATTCTGACTTATTCCTCATCGTAGGTATCCAGGTAGGTGACGTGTGTAACAAGGTATTCTTCTACACCGTGCTTGCCGTCTGCACCGCCTATACCGCTCTTCTTCACACCTGCGTGGAAGCCTTGGATAGCCTCGAAGTGCTCGCGGTTCACGTAGGTCTCTCCGAACTCCAGTTCGCGGCATACCTTGGTTACGACATCCAGGTTCTTGGAGAATATGCTGCTGGCCAGGCCGTATTCGCAGTCGTTGGCGTATGCAATAGCCTGGTCGATGGTCTCGAACTCTACCAGTGGGATAACCGGGCCAAAGGTCTCTTCGTGGATGATATCCATATCCTGTGTGCAGTTGTCCAGTACGGTAGCGGCATAGAAGTAGCCCTTCTCGCCTACGCGATGACCGCCACAGAGAAGCTTGGCACCCTGCTTGATGGCACGCTCTACCTTCTCCGTTACGCTCTCCAGTGCACGAGCCTCTACGAGCGGTCCCATGTCCACAGTAGCGTCGGCGCAGGGGTCTCCAACCTTTACGGCACTCATCTTCTCGACCAGAATTTTTGTGAAGGCTTCCTTCACATCCTTGTGTACATATACACGCTCTGCATTGTTGCAAATCTGGCCGTTGTTGCCGATACGGCTGTCCACAATCCACTGAGCTGCCTTCTCCAGGTCGGCATCCTTATATACGATGGCAGGAGCCTTGCCGCCCAGTTCCAGGCTTACCTTCGTGATGTTGCGCGAAGCTGCGGCCATGATGCTTTCTCCGGCGCTGACACTTCCCGTTACGCTGACGATGTCAATCTTCGGACTTCCGGCCATCTCGTTGCCGATGACGCTGCCCTTGCCTGTTACGATATTGATAACGCCGGCGGGCAGACCGGTCTCGTCCACTACCTTGGCAAACTCTGTGCAGTTCTCGGGCGTGAGCTGGCTGGGCTTAATAACAATAGTACAACCTGCGATGAGTGCTGCACCAGCCTTGCGGGCAATCAGGAAGAAGGGGAAGTTCCAGGGCAGAATGCCGGCTACAACGCCAATGGGCTTCTTTGTGAGCAGGATGGTTTCGCCGGGACGGTCGCTGGGGATTATTTCGCCCTCGATATGACGTGCGAAGGAGGCCATGTATTCGAAATAGGCAATGGTAGCTCCTACCTCAATGCTGGCCCAAGTGCGCGTCTTTCCCTGCTCGCGCATGATAATCTCGGTGAACTCGTCCTGACGCTTCTTGATGCCCTCTGCCATTTTCAGCAGATATCCGGCACGCTCGATGGCGGGCTTCTTTGCCCACAGCTTCTGAGCGGCACGGGCAGCATCCAGAGCCTCGTTGACGTCTTCGATAGTGCCTTCGGGCTGGCGGCTGATTACTTCCTCGGTTGACGGGTTCAACACGTCAATCCACTTTCCACTACGGCTTTCTACGAACCTGCCGTTGATGTACATCTTTAAGTCTTTCATGTAGCAAATGTCTATTTAGGGGTTAAAAAAACTCTATCTGCACTGCAAATGTACAAAAAAAAAGTGAGAAAAAAAGCCTTTGGCTCATTTTTTTGAATTAAATGAGAAAAATAAGGCTGAATTATATCAATTTTGCAAGGTGCTCTGTCCTTCGCTAAAATTCAATTAGCACTCGTCCGTTAATCATACGCCCCGTCAGGTAATTGGGTACGGCATACTGGTGGTTGCTGATGTCGGTAACCCAGTAGTAACTGCTTACATTGTTGAGACCGAAGATGTTAAAGCAGTCCAGGCCCAGCCAGATGTTCTTCACTACATTGTGGCGCAGATGGCGGTCTTCGTTGTCCAGCAGGCGATAGTTCATTCCGATGTCTACGCGTTTATATGCCGGGGCGCGGAAGGCGTGTCGCTCTAGTCCTGTGTGTGGCGGGCCAAAGGGAAGTCCGTCGGCAAAGCTGGCTTTCAGCGTCATCTTCCATCGCGTTGTGCCGGGGAAGTAGTCGGTGAAGAAGAAGTTCAGGTTGTAGCGCTGGTCGGTGGGCTGGGGGATGCTGCGTCCGTCGAGGTTCATCTGTGCCTTCATCAGTCCGAAGCTGATCCACGAGTCGGTGCCTGGCACAAATTCGCCGTAAACCTTGAAGTCCGCTCCCACTACATAGCCTGAGGCAATGTTGTTACCATAGTAGACGATCTTCACGTTGTCGACGTTGTAGGGATTGAGGTTCCCCTGCGCTTTGTAGTATAGTTCTGAGGTGAACTTGAACGGACGTCCGCCAACGCGGAACTTGTACTCGCCGCCTGCAACAATCTGGAAGGAGCGCTGCGACTTGATGTTCTCGTTGAGCCTGACGACGGTGCCGGAGAGGTTGGTCACCGTATCGCGCAGTTCCTTGTAGAATGGTCTTTGGTAATAGAGTCCGGTTGCCAGGCGGAAAGTCCAGTTGTCGTTGCCTGAGGGCACATATCCCAAGCTGGCGCGTGGGCTGAACAGCCATTCGCCGTTCCAGTCCCAATAGGACAGTCGCGCGCCGTAGTTGAAACTGAGTATGCCCGCCCGGCCTTCTTGCCTCCAGGTGTCCTGGGCATATAGTTCGGCGTGGTTGCCGGTGATGTCGTTGCGGCTCTTCATGTTGTAGATGACGTGGAGGGCGTCTCCTGTGTGGGGGATGCTGTATCCGCTGCTGTCGCGGTATTCCCACTCGCGGCTGTTTTCCTCTATGCTTTCGTGGCGCCAGCTCAGTCCGGTCTGCAGGTGATGTCTGCTGCGCCGGTAGTCGTAGGTGAGCTTCAGTGTTTCCGAGCTACTGTTGAGTCGGTTTCGTGCGTGCTCCATATAGGTGCCCACTCCGAGCTGCTCGTCGCCGTTTGTCTCGCTCAGCCAGTACTGTCCCTGTATGTCGTAGGTTTCTTTCTCGCGTGTGCTGAACGCCGATGCGGATAGGCTCAGGGCGCTGGTCCGGCCGAGTTTGCGCGTGGCTTTCATTGTGCCGAAGAGTGTGCGGAAGAGGTCGTCTTCCTGACCGTCGAAATATACGCGGAAGCTCTTTACGTCCTCGAGGGTACCGAAGCGTGTCTCGCGATCTTTCGGGCGGAAGGCGTAGTCGTTCTTGCTGATGTAGCCGATGACGTCGAAGGTCCAGCGGCTTGTCGGCGACCAGCTGAGGTAGGCCTGATAGTCGAGGAAGCGTGGCCGGTACTCGCCGGTCGTTTCCAGGCTGCCCAGCATGTACTGATTGGTCTTGTAGCGTAGTCCGTTCGAGAAGGAGAACTTCCCATTCCCGTATCCGGCGTATGCGCTGGCGCCGAGGAGGGAAGCTTGCACGGTGGCCTCCCATCCCTTCGGACGGGCGTATGTGATGTCGAGCACGCTGCTCATCCTGTCGCCGTATTTTGCCTCGAATCCTCCGGCGCTGAACTCCACCTTCTCCACCATGTCGCTGTTTATGACGGAGAGTCCCTCCTGTTGCCCGCTGCTGATGAGCAGGGGGCGATATACCTCCACGCCGTTGATATATACGCAGTTCTCGTCGAATGAGCCGCCCCGTACGTTGTACTGGCTGCTCAGTTCGTTATGAGTGCTTACACCAGCCTGTGTGGCCACCAGTTCCTCTACGGCATTGCCCGTTGTGCTGGGCATCCGCTTCAGGTCCTTGGTGTTCAGTTCCTGCGTCTGACCGAGTTGCCGGCGGGTGTCGGCCACCGTCACCTCGGACATTTCCTTGCTTGCCGTGTGCATCACGATGTTCAGCGTGAGTTTTCCCTGTGGTTTCTTCAGGACGCGGCGTCTTGACTCGTAGCCGAACATGCTATAGAGGATGACAACGCTGTCCGCCGAGCGGAAGGATAGCGAGTACTGACCGTCCATGTTGGCCGTAGTGCCTATAGCCTGTCCCTCCACGCGGACGATGCAGAGGCTGACGGGTTCCTGGTTCTCGTCAACGACGCGGCCCTTCAGCTGCACGCTCAGTGTGTCCTGTGCCAGCAGGGGGAGCATTCCCAGAAGCGACAATATGGCTACTGCAGTAAAACGTTTCATATATTTTATTAACGCGGAAAATCTGTTTTTTGTATGTCGGCGCCCACTTTTTTTCGTCAAATGGGCCAAAAGATGCGCGTCGGGCTTCATTCGGGGCAAAAAATGAAACGATTCGCTTTGTTCTTCGCTGCTTTTTCTCTAACTTTGCAGCCGAATTCGCCCCGCGGGGCGCTATACATTATATTATATATATTATTATTAGGATGGAAAAGTTCAGCGAACTGATTAGACTGCGCCGTTCGATGCGCAAGTTTACCTCCGAGCGCGTTTCGGCCGATGATGCGCGCCTGCTGTTGCGGGCCGGCCTGATGGCACCGAGCAGCAAGGGCCTGCACAGCTGGGAGTTTGTGATGGTAGAGGATTCGGCCACCATTGAGAGGCTTAGTCATTGTAAGGCGCAGGGGGCCGACTTCCTGGGGGGAGCTCCCCTGCTGATTGTGGTGGCGGCCAACCCCGAGGTGAGCGACGTCTGGATTGAGGATGCCTCGGTGGCCTCCACGATGATATTGCTCCAGGCCGAGGATATCGGGCTGGGCGCCTGCTGGGTACAGGTTCGCGAGCGCCAGGACGACTCCGGCCATAGCGCGGAGGACAATGTGCGCAGCATACTGGGCCTTCCCGAGCGCTGGCGAATACTGAGCATAATAGCAGTGGGGCACAAGGGCATGGAGCGCAAGCCTTTCAACGAGGAGAGGCTGCTTTGGGACAAGGTGCACGCCTACAGCCCGATGATTCCCCTGGAGTTCTGAACGTCGGACTTTGAACTTTATACTTTTGAACCTTTTGAACCTTTTGAACCCTTTGAACATTACCATCATTGGCGCCGGTAACCTGGCGACGCATCTGGCGCCGGCGCTGCAGGAGGCCGGGCACCGCATATTGCAGGTGTTCAGCAGGACGGAGGAGTCTGCCTCGGCCCTGGCGGCGCGGCTCTCGTGCGGCTGGACGACTGAGGTAGCGCAGATTACGCCCCGCGCTGAGGTTTACATCTTCAGTGTGCGCGATGCGGTGCTGGAGGAACTTGCCCGGCGAGTCTATGATCACCTGCAAAGCCTTTCCGCCGCGCACACAACGTCATTCCCCGCTAATAGAGACATTCCCGGCGCAAACACAACGTCATCCACCGAAATGAGTGACATTCCCGCCCCCGCAACACCCGCCACCGGAGCGGATGCGCTCTTCGTCCACACGGCGGGCAGCATGAGCATGGAGGTGTTGCCCTCGCCCCGGCGCGGGGTGCTGTACCCCATGCAGACGTTCAGCCGCAGCCGGGCGGTGAGGTTCCGCGAGATTCCCGTCTTCGTGGAGAGCCCCACGGACGAGAGCCTGCTCCTGGCGCTGGCATCGCAGCTGAGCGAGCGCGCCTGCGTACTCTGCGGCGAGCGGAGGAGGCTTCTGCACCTGGCGGCCGTGTTCGCCTGCAACTTCGTGAACCACATGTACGACCTCGCCGACGGCATCCTCGCCGGTGCGGGCCTGCCGTTCGACGTGATGCTGCCGCTCATCGACGAGACGGCGCGCAAGGTGCACCAGCTGCGGCCGCGCCAGGCGCAGACGGGGCCGGCGGTACGCTACGACCGGAACGTTATGGAGCGCCAGATGGAGCTGCTCCCCGACGGGCAGGACAGACTTATTTATGAACTATTGAGTAAAAGCATTCATGATAGACTACAACTTGACAAAGATTAAGGCACTCTGCTTCGACGTGGACGGGGTGCTCAGCTGCGAGACCGTTCCCATGGACGCCGAAGGGCAGCCCCTGCGCACGGTGAACATCAAGGACGGCTACGCACTGCAGCTGGCCGTGAAGAAGGGCCTTCGCGTTTGCATCATAACGGGGGCCCGCGTGGAGTCGGTGCGCCGCCGCTACGAGGGGCTCGGCATCGAGGACGTGAACATAGCCTGCGCCGTGAAGCTCGACACGTACCAGGCCTTCCTGATGAAGTACGGCCTGCGCGACGACGAGGTGCTCTACATGGGCGACGACATTCCCGACTACGAGGTGATGCAGCGCTGCGGCTGTGCATGCTGTCCCGCCGACGCCGCCCCCGAGATACGTAAGATAAGCCGATACGTCAGTCACCTTGGGGGAGGGCAGGGCTGCGTGCGCGACGTCATTGAGCAGGTGATGCGGGCCCAGGGCCTGTGGATGGCCGACCGTTCGGCCTTCGGCTGGTAGGAGGGGCCACAGGACAAGACGATGATGGAACTACGTACCAACAAGCGTATCATACTGGCCTCCAACTCTCCCCGGCGGCGCGAGCTGCTCAGCGGCCTGGGCATAGACTACGAGGTGAGGGTGCTCAGCGGCATCGACGAGTCGTACCCGCCCGGCCTCAGCGGTGAGGAGATTCCCATGTTCATCAGCCGGCGAAAGGCCGAGGCGTACAGCCTCGCCCCCGGCGAGCTGCTCATTACGGCCGACACGATTGTGTGGCTCGACGGCCAGGTGCTCGGCAAGCCCGCCGGGCGGGAGGAGGCCATAGGGATGCTGAGCCTGCTGAGCGGACGGACGCACCAGGTCATCACCGGCGTGTGCCTGACCACCACGGACGGGCAGCACGCCTTCTCCTGCGTGAGCGACGTCACCTTCGCCCGGCTATCGGACCAGGAGATTGCTTACTACGTCGACCACTACCGCCCCTACGACAAGGCAGGGGCCTACGGCATACAGGAATGGATTGGCTACATCGGCGTAACGGCACTGAGCGGCTCGTACTTCAACGTGATGGGCCTTCCCATACAAAGACTTTATACAGAACTCAAAAAACTATCAGTAATATGAAACACATCAGCTTACTGGCCCTGGCCGCTCTGGCCCTGGCCACCATGACCGGCTGCCACGACGACGACCGGCAGTCGTATCCCCCAACGTGGAAGGGCTTCGCCCTCGCTCCGGCAAAGCCCGTGGCCGGCGACAGCCTCACCGTCACCGCCCTGCAGGACCATAAGGGCCACCTCATCAACGCCACGCAGTACACGTGGACGCTCTCATGCACCGTAGTAAACGGCGACGGCAACTTCGAGGATTACACCCTCACCGAGACAGACCGCACCAACTACGACGGGCTGAACAGTTCCGACCCCACGCACCGCTTCCTGCTGCCCGAGGGAGCGCAGGGCCGCGCCACGATAGCCTTCCGCGCCGTGTATAACTACAGCGCCCAGGGCATAGATGTCAGCTACGGCGGCGACTACGAGCGCCCCGCCGGCGTAATGGGAAGCATCCTCTCGCAGAGCGGACAGATGAGCGGCGGAGCCTCGGGCACGGTCGTGTTTAATATCAATTAAGGTACAAGTGGTTCAAGATAGCCAAACCCTTTCAACTTTGTACGTTATGAACGTTATGAACGCGACGAACGTTATGAACGTCATGAACGTCATTAACGTTATGAACGCTACGAACGTCATGAACGTCATTAACCTTTCAAACCTTCGATCATTATGAACCTTTCAAACCTTTCCGACTGGCCCGCCGAGACGGAGCGGCGCGCCAACATGGCCGTGGCCTACTTCAAGCAGGGGTATAACTGTGCCCAGAGCGTTGCACTGGCCTTTGCCGACCTCTACGGACTGTCCGAGTCGCTTATGGCACGCCTCTCCGCCAGCTTCGGCGGCGGCATCGGGCGCATGAGGGAGACGTGCGGCTCCGCCTGCGCCATCTTCCTGCTGGCCGGGCTGGAGGTGCCCGACGCGGATGACTCCCCTCTGGGCCCTGTGGACCGGGATGCCTTCAACCCGTACCCCAGCCAGGAGGTGAAGCGGAAGAACTACGAGGTGGTGCAGCGCCTGGCCGCCGACTTCCGGGCCCAGACGGGCAGCATCGTCTGCCGCGAACTGCTCGGCCTCAACAAGCGCCGCGCCGACGGCTCGCTGCCCGAAATACAGATTGTGGCCACCCCCGAACCGCGCACCGACGAGTACTACCGCAAGCGCCCCTGCATCCGCATGGTGGAGACGGCCGCCCGCATCTATATGCGATATCTCCAGGAGAAGTACGGCTGACCCCCACACACTGCGGCCCCGCGAGAAGTACGGCTAAGCCTCCCACACACTGCGGCCCCGCGCCGCAGCTTTCCTGAGTCTCGCCAAAAGACGACGAAAGCGGAACCATCACGGCTCCGCTTTCTTCAATTGGTTTTTTTTATGCGCCACAAGGTTTTGATATGAGGCTTAAGTGGCGCTCATTTCCCCTGCAGGATAGAATACTAATATAAATAAATTTGGTTTAAGTTGTCTGCCTGGGGAAATGCTCTTTTCCGGCCTTTTTAGCTTGCCCCGCCGGGCAAAGGGGATGCCGGTACCCCTTTTTATCTGTTCGCTCCGCCGGGCGGAGCGGGCCTCGGGCGCTGGCCTTATTCCATGCCGTCGCCGTCGTCGGGGGGCGTAGTGCCGCCCGTGCCTCCGCCCGAGCCGGAATCGCCGCCTCCGCCTGTGTCACTAGAACTACTAGAGCTACTAGATGAACTAGAATCACTAGTTGAACTAGAATCACCAGATGAGCTAGAATCACCGGTTCCACTGGAATCACCCGTCGAGCCGGAGCCGCCCGTATCACCCGTGCTTCCGGCATCGCCGCCGGCGGAGGAGCCGGATGATGAGCCGCTGCCGCCCTCTGCGCCGCCGGAGGAGTCGCCGGAGGAGCCGGAGGTGCCCTGCTTGCGGTCGAGCATGTCCTGGTAGATCTTCAGCGTGCCGTTCCAGCGGTTGATGAAGGCCTCGTAGGGTGCGGGGTCGTCGGCCGCCACGGCGAAGGCCTCTATCATGTAGGTGAGCTCGTCGTAGATGCGGTCGCACTCCTTGCGCGCCTTGGCCAGGGCGCCCCCCGCCTTCTCGCTCTGCTCCAGGCCCTCCTCCAGGCGGAGCGACTGCACCAGCTCGTGGGCCGCCTTCATCTCGTTGAAGAGGTACTCGGCGCCCAGGGCGGCGATGGCTGCCTGTCGGTCGGGCAGCAGCAGGTCGGTGATGAGGTTGCTCATCTGGCCCGACTCCACCTCCAACTGGGCCTTGGTCTGCACCTTGTACAGGTCGAAGTCCTTGCGCAGCAGCTTGGCGGCCGCGTCCTTCGTGGGATCGCCGCTGCCATCCCATACCTGGATGAGCCTGTTCAGGCGGATGTAGAGCGCGTCGCGCCGGATGTCGGCCGCTTCGCGCCGGGCGATAATCTCGCTGGCGCGTGCAATCATGTAGTAGTGGTTCTCGTTTTCGAAGGCCGTCCCGTGCTCGGCCATCTTAGCCACAATCTTAGGCGCCGTCATGCCGCTGTCTGTCAGCGCTGTCCGGAAGGCGTTGTGAAACTCGTAGTGCTGCGGGTTGCGCAGCTTGCTTTTGTTCGGTCTGATAAATTGTGCCATAATATACCTATTTAATGATTTATAATTTTTTTATTCCCTCCGCCAGCTGGCGGTTTTGTTTTCCCGGCGGTTTGGCGTTTCCGCCAGCTGGCGGTTTTGTTTTCCCGGCGGTTTGGCGTTTCCGCCAGCTGGCG
>CAMJQA010000044.1 GCA_946407895.1 uncultured Prevotellaceae bacterium | reverse complement strand
CCTCCAGATAGTAGGTATTGTTGTGAGAAGCGTTGCCGGGGTTACGAGAGAAGGTAGCAGAACCATCGTTCTGAACATTAATCTCGCCAACCATCAGGCAGTTGTTGAAGGTAACAGGCTGAGAAGCCCAACCGCTCAGACCACCGCAGCTGGTTGTGCTCTCGCCGTTGATGACGATTGCAGAAACTGCATTGGTGATGGTGGCAGGAGCATCAGCTACGCCAAGGAAGCCGGCGTGCGTGCCGTCGCCGTTAACTGCGCTATTGATGACAACGTGGGTCTCCACGTTCTCCATCGTACCGCCGTTGCCCTGAGTCTTGCCGACAAGGCCGGAAGCGTACTTCTGGTTGGTCTCGATTGTACCGGTGGTGATGATGTTCTTCACCGTACCGCCGTTCAGGAAGCGGAACAGAGCCGTGCTGTGGTTCACCTCGGTGCCGCCCTCGGCATTGTTCACGTAAGCCACCTTAACGGTGTGGAACTGGCCGTCGAACGTGCCGGCATAACCATTGTTGTTCGTACCGATCATGTACTCGGTGCCAGGATATGCGCTCAGGTCAACGTCAGCAGTCAGCTTGGCATTCAGAGCCTTGTCGGCGCTGTTGTTAACCTTCATGCCGAACCATGCCAGATCCTCGGCAGTAGCCAGCTCGTAAACGCCGTTTACAGGAGCCTTGAAGTCGGGATTATACTGGCCGCAGTTCTTGCAGATGAAGCCGTCATACTCGTGAGCAGGAATCTCGGGAACAACAACATCGTTGGTATAAGCGATGTCGCCCAGAGGCAGACCGTCGCAACGGAAGCCCTTGGTAGGCTTAGCATAAACAGCCTTGCTGCTGGCAACCAGCACGGGATACTCGTCCTCGCCAATGGTCTGGCGCCAAGCACCCTCGGCGTTGTTGCCGTTCAGCTTGTAAGCCAGTTCGCCGCTTGCAAGTGCACCTTCGGGAATAGCAGTTACCTGCTCGCCGCTCTGGTTGAAGCAGTTAGACCACTTCGTATCGTCGTTGCGATAGAAGGGCTTGCCGCCGTCGTTACCGCTTACCTCAGCCGTGCTCCAGCAGTTTACGATAGAGCTCTGGCTGCCACCGGTCCAACCGGTGATAGCTGCACTCTCGCGACCGCCGGCTACCTTACCAGTTACATAGCAGTTGCTGATGTTGAAGGTAGCTGCGCTGCTCATGTTCACACCGATGATACCGGATACGTTCTGAGCCGTACCCACAGCTTCGCCCTCGAAGCCCAGCTTGTCCAGGGTAACTGTACCGCTGCCGTTCGAACCGCCGACGATGCCGATGAAGGCCTGGCCGCTCAGCTTGGCATTCTTCAGGGTGAAGTTCTTGATGGTTGCACCACCGCCTACGCGACCGAAGAGACCTACATACTCAACACCCTCCTTCTCGATGGTGAGGTTGCTGATGACGTGGCCCTGGCCGTCGAATGTGCCGGTGAAGAGGTTGGCCTCGGTGCCGATGGGCTCGATAGCAACGCCGCTCATGTCGATGTCGGCAGTCAGCTTAGCGTTGTTCTTAACACCGCCGTTATAAGCCTGAGCGTAAGCTACGAGAGCCTCAGCGGTAGCAATGTTGAGGATATTGATATAGCTGTCGCCAGCCTTGGTTACAGCAGCGTGAGTCTGATCCAGAGTAGGATGAGTATCCTCGCCAATAGTCTGCTTCCATACGCCGTTCTCATCACCGCCGTTGAGCAGATAGGTGAGTTCGCCGCTTGCAATCTGCTCAGGAGTTACAACCGTAGCGTTCTTGTCGGGCACGGTGGAGTAGCAGTTGGTAGAAGCTGGGTTACCACGCAGCATGGCATCGTTCATGTCCTCGAAGTAGTAGCCCTGTATGTCACCGATACCCAGGCAGTTGATAGCCTCGCCATTGCCGGCATAACCAGTAATCTGGCCTGCCTCGCGAGCACCAATCACAGGACCGGAAACATAGCAGTTCTTCATCACGGGATGAGCAGCAGCGCCCATGTTTACACCGTAGATACCTGCGGCGTTCTGAGCAGTAGCATTTACTGCACCTTCCATACCGATGTTCTCCATGAGGATGTCGCCACCGCCATTGGAACCACCGATTATACCTACGAAGGCGTTACCGCTGATGGTAGAGTTGCTGTCAACGATGAAGTTCTTGATAACGGCACCGCCTGTTACAATACCGAAGAGGCCTGTGTAGTCACCACCACTGATGTTGAAGTTCTTAATGGTGTAGAACTGGCCGTCGAAGGTACCCTTATAGAGGTTTGCGGCATTGCCGATAGGTGTGAACTCAACGCCTGCCATATCAATGTCGGCAGTCAGCTTAGCGCTGGCGTCTGTCTTACCACCGTTAACGTATGCGCTGAACCAAGCCAGCTCGTCGGCATTGCTCAACTTGTAAGCGCCGTCCTCGGTCTCAACATAGTTGGGATTGATCTGACCGCAGTTCTTACAGTAGTAGCCCTCATACTCGTGAGCGGGGATGTTGGGAGTAACCACGTCGTTGGTATAGGTGATTTCACCCAGAGGCAGACCGTCGCAACGGAAGCCGTCAGAGGGCTGAGCATATACCTTCTTGTGAGTAGCGTTCAGAGTGGGAAGTTCGTCCTCGCCCAGGTTCTGGAACCAAGCGCCGTCGGCCTTGTTGCCATTCAGGGCGAATGTCATTGCACCGCTCTTTGCATCCTCTGCGTTGAACTCGCTAACCGTAGCGTTTCTGAACTCAGCGTTGGAGTAGTTAACACCACCCACAACGGCACCGCCACGATAGAAGCCGTCGCCGGCGCCGGGAGTCTTGTTGTAAACGCCTTCGATGGCACCGATAGCCCAGCTGTTCTCAATCTTACCACCGCCGAGCCAGCCGTTCATCTGACCGGCCTGGTCAGCACCGATAACAGTACCTGTTACGTAGCAGTTGCTGATGGTAGCAGCGGGGTTACCCATGTTACAGCCATAGATACCACCGGCATTGATACCGGAAGCTACAACTGTACCTTCCATACCGATGCGGTCGATAACGATGCCGTTACCGCCGTTGGAAGCGCCGATTACACCTACGTAGCGTGCGCCGCCAATGTATGAGTTGCTGTCAACAATGAAGTTCTTGATTACAGCAGCACCGGCAATGCGGCCGAACAGACCGGAGAAGTCCTCGCCAGTATTGATTACCAGGTTGCTGATAACGTGACCCTGACCATCGAACTCGCCGATGAAGGGAACCTCAGTAGTACCAATGGGAGTGAAGAGCTTGCTGCCCTCGGCGGGAACACCGTCGGCCAGCGTGCCACCCATATCGAGGTCGGCAGTCAGCTGAGCCTTAGCGTTCTGGAAGCCCATCTTCACGGCACCGGCCAGCCACTGCAGCTGATCGGGAGTGCCAATCTGATAGTAACCGTTAGCCATCTCGGGAGCCTTCAGGCTGTTGATAACCTTCTCGAAGGCAGCCTTGGCCTCGTAAGCCTGATTTACTGTCTCGGCAGCATCCAGCTTATCGAAGGCAGACTTAACATAAGAGAGCGACTCGATGAATGCATTAACGTCGGTTGCACCCATAGCGGTGAGCTTAGCCTTCATCTCGTTGGCAATATCTTCCTTCACAGCGGGGAAGTCCTCGGCGCTCTTGAAGATGAGCTCGGTCATCTGAACGTTGCCGCCGTTGTCATAGGACTTGGGCACCTCAATGCGGAAGTAGGTGTATTCCTCAGCCACGGGAGTGGTGGCGAAGTCGAAGTGAGCGTGTGCGAAGTTGGCAGCGGGCAGGCGGTCCTGGCCAATGCCCTCTTCCTGTGCAATCACGGTCCAACCGGCAGCATCGCGAGTAGCCTCGGCATCGCTTGCGAAGTTGGCAGCGTAGATGGTCCAGTCGGCCCAGTTACGAGCGGGATCGTCGGCGGTGTCGTTACCGGTAACGAGTGTATAAAAATAAGGAGCAATAGCGGTCTTCGTGCGGAAGATGAGGTATGCGCCCTCAGCGCTGCGGCCACCGCCCCACTTTGTGGTCAGGTCACCGTCAACCAGGCGTGTCCAGTTCTCACCCTCGCCCCAAGCGGTGCTACCTGCGAGAACGACGTTGCCCGTATTGGCATACAGCGTGTTGGCAGCCTTAATCTGGTTAGCCAGGTTGCTGCAGCGAGCGGCAACGGCACTCAGTTCGGTCAGTGTAGCCACTGAGCGCAGTTCATCCACGGCTGCGGTGAAGTCGTCCTTCACGTTCTGCAGGATGGGCTGAGTGAGGTCAACGCCCTCGAACTCGGCCACCTTGTCCTGGCGCTCCTTGTAGAAGTTAGCCTGGTTGAAGAAGGATATCTCAGACATCTGCATGATGTCGTTGGGTTCCTTAATCTCAACCTTGAAGTACTGATATGGAGTCTTCGAGGGGTTGGAGAGGTTGATGAACACCTCAGTGTTGTTTGCAGCAGGCAGTACGTTGGAGCTCTGCTTGTCCTCGATGAGTTCCCAGCCCTCGGCATCGCGTGTAGCAGCATCGTCGCTGTCGAAGTTGCCGCCGTATATCTGCCAGGTCTTCCAGTTACGGCCGGGGTTATTGCCCGTGTCGTTGCTGGTGAACAGACGGTAGTAGGTGGGAGCAATGGCTGCGCTGGCCTTGATGATGATGAAGTAGCCGCCCTTGTTGCTGCACCACTTTGTCATGTCATCGCCATCCACGAGCTTCGAATAGTGCTCGGCATCGCCAAAGCCCTCAACGCCGCTCAGGGCCGAGTAGGTTACGTCGATGTAGCCTTCGGTGAGGTCGGTTGAGCTGTAAGCCTCTACCCAGCCACCTACGGTCTTAGCCTCGGCGCTGATTTCATCGGCCGACATCTTGCCGTCAGACAGAATCTTGGGGAAGGTCTCGCTCTTGTAAGCCTCAACCTTTGCTACGCCCTCGGCATTGAGCTTGCCGTCCTCGGCTGCGCTGACTACACTGTTCACAACGGTGATGTAGTTCTGGTAAGCGTCGGCAGAAGCCTTGATCTGAGCCTGCAGGTCCTTGCACTCCTTGTCGTACTGAGCCACCTGGAAGATGTCCTCAGCATAGCGCAGGTTGCGCACGGCCGTCTTGTAGGTTCTCTCCAGGCTCTTCTGGAAGTACTCGGGCATCTCGTATGCGTTAGCTGCATCGTAGCGGGCCTTGGAGATGCTGTTGAACTTCTCATCCTCGCCAAAGAAGAACTCGGCCATCTGCATGTAGGGGTTCGTGCCTATGCAGGCCTCAATCTCGAGACGGAAGTAGAGGTACTTCTCGGTCGATTTCTCAGAGAGGTCGAAGAAGGCCTCCGTGAAGTTGGCTGCAGGGAGCTGGTCGGGGCCGATGTTCTCCTTGCTGTCCACCAGTGTCCAGCCCTCAGCGTCGCGCGTGGCAGCCTCGTCGCTTTCGAAGTTGGCACCATAGATTTTCCAGGTCTTCCAGTTACGGTCGGTGTACTGCTGAGTGTCATTGGCTGTTACCAGACAATACCACTCCGGAGCGACTGCCTCGGAGACCTTAATGATGAAGTACTGGGGCGTGCCCTCGCTGTAGCCGTTACCCCACTTCGTACCGTAGTCGCCGTCGAACAACTTGGGCAGGCCCTCGTTGTCGGCGTTGTTACGGTCACCTGCAATCACCGTATAGGTGAGAGCGGCAAAAGCACTTTGCGCACCCAGCAGCATCACAGCCGTGACGAGCAGGGAAAGCGCCCTGTGCTTCAGAGAAAGAATTGTTTTCCTCATAGGTGAAATAATTAAGTTAGTTAATAAAGGTTATTTAATATAATATGTATTTTATTTATATAATGTGTATACTCTGTTTGCTCCGTTTTCACTGCCGCTGTATGCCCCCATGCAGGAACATTTCGGCAATCTAACCGAAATCGAGGCAAAAATACGAAGATATTTTCAGACTCCCAAGAAACGAGTCTTTTTTTTTCGTTTAGGCATCATTTTTTCATTTATTGACATTTTTTAAGAGCTGTTTTGAGGAATGTGTCACTAAGTATTTGCTTTAATATGGCCGGATAAGGGGAGCGCAGGGATTAAGTTCAGGCTTTGCACCTGGAAAAGCTCGGGAAGCATACCCCGGGAAGCCCGGAAGTGGCTCTGTAATTGCCCGGAAGTGGCTCTGCAATTGTGCAATAGTATCTCTGCAAAAACGTAAGGGTTTTCAGAAAAAGGCTTAAGGGTTTTCAGAAAAAAAGCTTAGGGGTTTTTCCAAAAAAGCCTAAGGCACTAATTTACTCTCCCCCAGATAAGCAAATTAAAACGGCGTTTTATTTGCATTATCGCTCAGTTATTCGTAATTTTGCCCCCAGAAACAGTGAACCGGCCTGTCGCTGGCGCGCTCCCCACCGGGAGTTGCGCGAGAGGAAAGTCCGGGCAACGCAGGGCATTCCGCTTCCTAACAGAAAGAGGTCCGCGAGGGTCTGATCATGCAGAAGAAAAGAACCGCCTCGCCCCACGGGCGCGGTAAGGGTGAGAAGGCGGGGCAAGAGCCCACCAGGCCAGTGGCGACACTGGTGCTGTGCATTCCGGAAGTTGAAAGTTCATGTAAACCGGCGACCAAAAGAGAGGGCGGCCCGTCCGAGCCGGAGGGTAGAACGATAGAGGCCTGCGGCGACGCAGGTTGTGGATAAATGGCAGGCGCTCCCTCCCCGGGGGGAGGCACAGAACCCGGCTTACAGGCTCACTGTTTTTTCCAACGACACGCAGCCGTCCCCGGCGGGCGGCAAGAAGATATATGCTGAACATAGACTACATCTGGACCATCAACGAGCGCACGCTATCGCCCCTGCGGCAGCGGCTGCTTCGCATGACCAAGCGCATAGCCATCACCGTGGAGTGCATCAACCGCAACAACATCATGAGCTATGCCTCGGCCCTGACCTACAGCAGCCTGATGGCCGCCATACCCATCCTGGCCATCATATTCGCCGTGGCCCGCGGTTTCGGCTTCGGCCCGGCCGTGGAGGAGAGGGTTCGCAGCTCGCTGCAGGTGAGTCCCGAGCTGACGGACAAGGTGTTTGAGTTTGCCAACTCCTACCTGGAGCACACAAAGAGCGGCGTCTTCATAGGCGTGGGCATCATAGTCCTGCTCTACACCCTGGTATCGCTGACGAGCAACGTGGAGACGGCCTTCAACACCATCTGGTACGTGCCCTCGTCGCGCAACATATACCGCCGCATGCTCGACTATATCAGCATCTTCCTGCTGCTGCCCTTCATCATCGTCATCTCCAGCGGTCTCAACCTGTTCCTCATAACTTTCCGCAGCCTGCTGCCCAACTACCAGTTCGTGAACGACACAGTTGAGTGGAGCGTACACCTGATGCCCACGGTATTCGTCTGCATAGGGTTCGTACTCCTCTATACATACATCCCCAATACGGAGGTGAAGCTGCGCCACGCCATCTGGCCGGGCATACTGGCGGGAGTGGTATTCATGGGCGTGCAGTACTTCTACTTCCACTACCAGATCAAGCTTTCCAGCTACAATGCCATCTACGGAACCTTCGCCGCCATACCGCTGTTCATGCTGTGGCTCCACCTTTCGTGGATGATATGCCTGACGGGGGGCCAGCTGTGCTACGCCAACCAGTCGCTCGACAAATATGCCCTGGAGCGCAACAGTGCCTACCTGAGCCGGCGCTACCGCGACTCGCTGTCGCTACTGCTGATGAGCCGCATCTGCAAGCGCTTTGCCAACGGCACGCAGCCCTACACCGAACGCTCGCTGGCCCAGGACACTCAGCTGCCCGAGATGCTCGTGCACAAGCTGATTTCCGAGCTGGTGAGCATGAACCTGCTGGCCGAGATGCACGACGAGACGGGGCTCTACACGCAGTACCTGCCCGCCATAGACATTCACCGCATGACGGTGAGGATGGTGATGAAGCGCATGGACTGCTACGGCGTGGAGCGGCTCACCGATGACTGGCAGCTGAAGACGCGCGAGTGGGAGCTACTGCGCCACCTGCGCTCGCAGGGCGAGGATGCCCTGCTCATCGACATTCAGGACGGCACAAAGGCCGACGACTCAATGCAACAGAATAACCGAAACCGACAAGAGATATGACAATGAAAATCATCCTGGGGTGGCTTATCTTCGACGTGCTGGTATATGCCTGCATGTGGTTCGAGCACGCATACTACACCCACGACCTGCCCGATAAGTTCCGCCAGATAGTTAACTCCCTCACCGAGGAGGAATAAGAGCCCCTGCCCCCACGGGGCAACCCAATGTAAAGAAGAAAGAAGAATATGACCATAGCAGTAGATTTTGACGGCACCATCGTCACCAACAAATACCCGCGCATAGGCAACGAGCTGCCCTTTGCCACCGACACCCTGAAGACACTGGCGCGCGAGGGGCACAGGCTCATCCTGTGGACCTGCCGCGAGGGCGAGCTGCTCGACGAGGCCGTGGAATGGTGTAACCGCCGCGGCCTGCAGTTCTACGCCATAAACCGCGACTACCCCGAGGAGGACTCGGAGAACAACGAGCACTATACACGCAAGCTGAAGGCCGACCTGTTCATCGACGACCGGAACATAGGAGGCCTGCCCGACTGGGGAACCATCTACCACCTGCTCCACTCCCACCGCTCGCTGGAGGAGCTCATACTGGAAGGAGCCGGGCATCAGAGGAAGAAGAAAAAAGGCTGGTGGCCCTTCTGAACCCCGGACAGCCGGCCTGCGCGGATTCGGGATGCGGGGGAGATTCGTATCCCCGAAAAGGCACGCCGGCCAGGCCACCGGCACAGGAGGGAAAAAACAACGCCGTTGTTTCGGCAAAACAACGGCGTAGAAACAGGGAAACAACGGCGTTGTTTTCCGCCACCCACATATCACATGAGTGCGTTGGGGTGATTGAGGCCCTAACGCAACGTCAGCTCCTGCGTACAATACTCCACTACGGCCGGACGGTGCGTCACGCAGATTACCGTCTGGCGGGCCGACGTCCGGCCATGCAGGTTGCGCAGCAGCTGCCGCTCCGTGTCGGAGTCCAGGGCGCTGGTAGCCTCATCAAGCAACAGCACATTACCCTTCCGCAGCAAGGCACGGGCTATGGCAATACGCTGTGCCTGGCCTTCACTGAGCCCGGCTCCCAACTCGCCGCAGGGCGTGTCGAGGCCATCGGGGCGGTCGAGCACAAAGTCGGCACAGGCCGTGCGGAGCACCTGTCGCATCTCCTCGTCGCTGGCCTCAGGGTCGCCCAGGAGGAGGTTGTCGCGGATGGTTCCGCTAAAGAGCGTGTTCCCCTGCGGTACGTACACCAGGTTGCAGCGCGTCTGCGGGCTGGCCTGCACGCTACGCCCCGTCTCATCATAGAACACGACGTTTCCCTCATCGGGCTTCAGCAGGGCCAGTACCAGGCGTATCAGCGTAGTCTTGCCGGCCCCCGTCTCGCCCAGTACGGCAGTAATGCTGCCCGGCGGAAAGTCGTATGAGAAGTTGCTCAGCACGGAGCGGCCCGATGCTTCGTAGGCAAAGGATACGTTGCTCAGCCTGATGCCCGCCCCCCGGCTGAAGCAAACGGGCTGGCCCACGGGCTCCAGGGGGGCCTCCTGCAGCTCCATCAGGCGCTCGCTGGCCGTCAGGCTGCTGATAATCACGGGTATGTAGCGCGTCATCTCGCGGAAGGGGCCCTGAATCTGCCCCACCAGCTGGATGAAGGCCAACATGGTGCCATAGGTGATTGTGCCCTGCTGCAGGCGCGTGGCTCCCCACAGGAAGGCCACCAGGTAGCCCAGGCTGAAGCCTGCGGTAAGCAGCAGGGCCGAGGTGCTGCTGAACAGCGTGCGCTCCTTTATGCGCCCGCGGAGCGTCTGCTGTGCCTGGTCGAGGTGGTCAACCATCGTATCGCATTGCTCCAGGGTCTTCAGTACTACGCGGTGCTGAATGCTCTCCTGCAGTATGCTCTGTATCTGGCTGTCGGTGCTCCGAATCTCGCGCGTGATGCACCTCATCCGCCTGATGTACACCTTGCTCAGCCCTATGAAGACCGGAGCAATGAAGATAAGCACGAAGGCCAGCACGGAGTCCATGGAATACAGGAATACGAAGGCGCCGCAGAAGCGCACCAGCACGCCCAATACGGAGGGCACGGTGTCGGTGATTACGTCCGTAACGTCCTTCACGTCGCGCTCCAGCCGGTTCAGCACGTCGCCGCTGTGGCGCTGTTCAAGCCCCCTCCATTCGCATTGCATGATATGGCTGAACAGGCGCAGCTGCATCAGGTTCTGCGAGCGCACGCCCAGTATGGCGGCTATCCAACGGCTGCCAAAGGCCAGCATGAGGCGGCTTACCATGATGCCCACCAGCAGGCAGGCGGCCCAGCGGAGCGTCAGGCCCTGGTGGCGGCCGGTGGCTATGTCGATGGCCAGCTTGGTGGCGGCTATGAAGGCAAAGTCCAGCCCCACGGCCACAATGCCCACAAGGGCGTTCAGGATGGCCTGGGCCCTCAGCCCCCTCGAGGCTTGCCACAGCCAGCGTATTTCCTTATTGTATCTTCTCATCTTATATATTATAGTCAAACGGCGGGTGAGCGGGAATGCAGGAACGGCCTGGTCTCTACCTCCTCGTGTCGGCACCCCACATCAGCTTGTCGCGTATGGTGCGGAAGAACGAGCCTCCGGGATGCTTCAGCACCCTGATGTCATACGGCGCGCGGCGCACCGTCAGCCCCACGCCCTCGGGGCAGGCCTCGCTGCGCCCGTCAACCGACACCAGGAAGTTGTGGCTCCGGCTCTCCACCTGGAGCGATACAACCGTGTCGTCGCCGATGGTGAGCGGCCTCACGTTCAGGCTGTGAGGCGCCACGGGCACGAGTCCCAGCGTGCCGCAGCCAGGGCTCATGATGGGTCCGCCCACGCTGAGTGCATAGCCCGTACTGCCCGTGGGCGTGTTGAGAATGAGCCCGTCGGCCTGGTAAGTGGTCAGGTACTCGCCGTTCAGGCTGACGCGTATGCTTATCATGCTGCTGTTGTCGCGCTTCAGCACGGCCACCTCGTTCAGGGCATAGGGGTAGCCCTGAGGCTCGCCCTGGGAATAGCTCATCCTGAGCACCGACCGCGATTCGGTGCGCAAATCGCCTCGTCGAAGCTGCGCCAGGGCCTGCTCCATCTCCTCGGGCGAGAAGTCGGAGAGGTAGCCCAGCCGCCCCATGTTCACGCCCAGTATGGGTATCTCCTTGTCCCCCACCCGGCGGGCGGCCTCCAGAAAAGTGCCGTCGCCGCCCATGCTAACCGCCACGTCGGCACGGAATGCCTCGCCCCGTATAATCTGGCAGGGCGGTACGTCCAGCCTCAACTCGTTCTGCAGGTAGCTATGGAAGGCTTCGTCTATCAGTATCTCGTCGCCCTCTTTCTGCAGTAGGGCAAGCAGATTCCTTACCGAAGCCGATTTTTTTTGCTGAAAAACGTTCCCAAAGACAGCTATTCTCATATTTTTCTTCTCATTTGGATGGCAAAGTTAAGGTTTTTTTCTAACTTTGCAACGGAGTTTGTACTTAAAATAAGTTTTTTATCATGATTTATGTATTTTTAGCCACAGGTTTTGAGGATATCGAGGCCCTGGCACCGTTAGACATCCTGCGCCGTGCAGGACTCGAGGTTGAAACCGTTTCCGTTACAGGCAACGAGGTTGTTATGAGCGCTCATGGCGTGAGTGTGGTGGCCGATACGCTTATCGAGGCCATAGATTTTGACGACGCCGATATGATAGTGCTGCCCGGCGGCATGCCCGGCGCCTCTAACCTGGACGCCTGCGAAGAGCTGCGCCAGGGCATCCTCAGCCACTACCAGGCCGGCAAGCCCCTGGCCGCCATCTGCGCCGCACCCCTGGTTTACGGCCACCTGGGCATACTGCAGGGTCGCCGCGCCACGTGCTATCCCGGCTTCGAGTCTGAACTGAAGGGCGCACAATACACGGCCGCCCTGGTGGAGCAAGACGGCCCATTCACCACAGGCCGCGGCCCGGCAGCCGCCATGGAGTTCGGCTACACGCTGGCCGAGCGCTTTGTAGGCAAGGAGGCCGTACAGGCGCTGCGCGACGGCATGATATACTCGCAGCTCATTAACGGATGAAGCGATACGTCATCATAGTGGCCGGCGGAAAGGGCATGCGCATGGGAGGCGACGTGCCCAAGCAGTTCAGGCCCATAGGCGGAAAGCCCGTGCTGATGCGCACCATCGAGGCCTTCCGCAGGGTGTATGACGACATCCAGGTCATACTGGTGCTGCCCCACGACCAGCAGGCCTACTGGGCAAGGCTGTGCCAGGAGTATGATTTCGGCATCCCCTTCCTGACGGCCGACGGCGGAGACAGCCGCTTCCACTCCGTGCGCAACGGGCTGGCCCTGGTGCCCGACGAGGCGGAGGGCCTGGTGGGCGTGCACGACGGCGTGCGCCCCTTCGTGAGCGAGGATACGATAAGGCGCTGCTACGAGGTTGCCTGGGAGCAGGGCGCCGCCATTCCCGTGGTGCCCGTGGTGGAAACGGTGCGACAGATCTTGCCCGAGGGCGACAGCTTCACCGTCGACCGCGACCAATTCCGGCTGGTGCAGACGCCGCAGGTCTTCACCATTGGCGTACTGAAGAAAGCCTACCTGCAGCCCTACCAGCGGGAGTTTACCGACGACGCCTCGGTGGTGGAGGAGATGGGGCACACCGTAGTATTGGTTGAGGGCAACCGTGGAAACATCAAGCTGACCACGCCCGACGACCTCAAACTGGCAGAAGTATTATGCAGGATCTGAAGCATACCGACATCACCTACCTGCCGGGCATAGGCCCCAAGCGTGCCAAGGTGCTGGCCGACGAGCTGGGCATACACACTTGGTACGACCTCCTGTACTACTTCCCCTACAAGCATATCGACCGCAGCCGCGTATATATGATATCCGAGCTGACGTCCGACATGCCCTTCGTGCAGCTGAAGGGGCAGTTCCTCAGCTTCGAAGAACAGGGCGAAGGGCGCAAGAGGAGGCTCGTGGGGCACTTTACCGACGGCCGGCAGGTGATGGACCTGGTATGGTTCAACGGCACGCGCTACATTACATCAAACATAAAGCTTCACCAGGACTACATCATCTTCGGCCGACCGTCGGTCTTCAACGGGCGTATAAACATATCGCACCCCGATGTGGATCCGGCCGACACGCTCGTACTCAGCAAGATGAGCATGCAGCCCTACTACAGCGTAACGGAGAAGATGAAGAAGCGCGGCTTCTCATCGCGCACCATAGAACACTTTACAAGCACCCTGTTCCTGCAGATGAAGGAGGCCATGCAGGAAACGCTGCCCCAGTATATACTCGACCGCCTGCACCTCATGCCCCTGGACGCTGCCCTCAGGGCCATACACTACCCCACCACGGCCGACGAGCTGTCGCACGCCACCATGCGGCTGAAGTTCGAGGAACTCTTCTACATACAGCTATCCATCCTCAGCTACAGCCGCCAGCGCGCCGCCGTGCGCCAAGGGCACCTCTTCCCCGTTGTGGGCGATATGTTCAACACATTCTACAGCCAGCACCTGCCCTTCCCCCTGACGGGAGCGCAGAAGCGCGTCATCCGCCAGATGCGCATCGACATGGGCAGCGGCAAGCAGATGAACCGCCTGCTGCAGGGCGACGTGGGCAGCGGCAAGACGCTGGTGGCACTCATGCTCATGCTTATTGCCATCGACAACGGCTACCAGGCCTGCATCATGGCCCCCACCGAGATACTGGCCGAGCAGCACCTGGCCACCTTCCGCACGTTCCTGGGCGACATGCCCGTCAGGGTGGAGCTGCTGACAGGCGTGGTCAAGGGCCGGCGCAGGAAGGCCGTCATGGAGGGGCTCGTATCAGGCGAGGTGCAGATACTCGTGGGCACGCATGCCGTCATCGAGGACAACGTGGAGTTTAGCAACCTGGGCCTTGTCGTCATCGACGAGCAGCACCGCTTCGGCGTGGCCCAGCGTGCCCGCCTGTGGCGCAAGAACGCCGTGCCACCACACGTGCTGGTCATGACGGCAACGCCCATTCCGCGCACCCTGGCCATGACGCTCTACGGCGACCTGGACGTTTCCGTCATCGACGAGCTGCCGCCCGGACGCAAGCCCATCAAGACCCTCCACATCTACGACAACCGGCCCGAGGAGCTCTATCGCGGCGTGCGACAGGAGATAAATGCCGGACGCCAGGCCTACTTCGTATATCCCCTGGTGAAGGAGAGCGAGAAGATCGACCTGAAGAACGTGGTGGCCGAGTACGAACACCTGCAGAAGGTATTCCCCGAGTACCGCATCAGCATGGTACACGGACAGATGAAGCCGGCCGACAAGGATGCCGAGATGCAGCGCTTCGCCTCGGGCGAGACGCAGATTCTGGTGGCCACAACCGTCATAGAGGTGGGCGTAAACGTGCCCAACGCCTCCGTTATGGTCATACAGAATGCCGAGCGATTCGGCCTCTCGCAGCTGCACCAGCTCAGGGGGCGGGTGGGACGCGGCGCCAAACAGTCGTACTGCATACTCGTTACAGACTACGAGCTGAGCAAGGACACACGCCGCCGCATACAGATCATGACCGAGACGAACGACGGCTTCGAGATAGCCGAGGAGGACCTGAAGCTGCGCGGACCAGGCGACCTGGAGGGTACGCAGCAGAGCGGCGTGGCCTTCGACATGAAGCTGGCCAACCTGGCACGCGACGGGCAGCTCGTTCAGCTGGCACGCGACACGGCCGAGTTCGTGCTCGACCAGGACCCTGAACACGACCGCCCGATGAACGAGGTGCTGTGGGCTCAGCTGCGCCAGCTGCGGCGCGACGACGAAGACTGGAGCTCCATCTCCTGACCTCCGTACGCGGCCCCTGCGCTTGCTACACCCGCCTGCTGCACGCACAGAACCCGCCTCCAGTAAATGACAACCCTAATTAGAATACAGATATGAGTAAAAGAAACTTTTCAACCCTGCTGATTGCCCTGACGGCCCTGGCAGCCAGCGCACAGAACCCCTTCGTGCAGACGTGGTTCACCAGCGACCCTGCCCCCATGGTCCACAACGGCCGCATGTACGTCTACACCGGCCATGACGAGGACGGCGCCGATTTCTTCTGGATGCAGGAGTGGCGCGTATATTCCACCGATGACATGGTAAACTGGCAGGACCACGGCTCGCCCCTTGCCCTCGAGAGCTTCACCTGGGCCGACGACCGCGCCTGGGCAGGCCAGACGGTGGAGCGCAACGGCAAGTTCTACTGGTACATCTGCGCCCACAGCAAGCTCTCGGGCGGCATGGCCATAGGCGTTGCCGTAAGCGACTCGCCCACGGGCCCCTTCCGCGATGCCCTGGGCAAGCCCCTCTTCGAGAACGGCTCGTGGGACCACATAGACCCCACCGTGCTTATCGACGACGACGGACAGGCCTGGCTCATGTGGGGAAACCCCCAGTGCTACTACCTCAGGCTGAACCCCGACATGGTCTCCTACAGCGGTGAGCTGGGCCTGCTCGACATGACGGAGCAGGCCTTCGGCGGCCCCATGATGAGCAAGCGAGAGAAGGGCCGGGAGTACAAAGACTCGTACGTGGAAGGCCCCTGGCTCAGGAAGGTGGACCGCTCGAGGTACCAGGCCGATGCCTCGAAGGCCTACCAGCTGCTCTATGCCGCAGGAGGCGTGCCCGAGCACATCAGCTACAGCACGGCGCCCTCGCCCCAGGGGCCCTGGACCTATGCCGGACAGATCATGCCCCTCTGCCCCACCAACTCGTTCACCAACCATTGCGGCGTGGCCGACTACAAGGGCCACTCCTACTTCTTCTACCACACCGGCAAGCTGCCTGGCGGAGGCGGCTTCGGGCGCAGCGTAGCCGTGGAGGAGTTCCAGTACAATGCCGACGGCAGCTTCCCCACCATCATGCCTACCGACGAGGGCGTGAGGCCCGTGGGCACCTTCAGCCCCTACCGCAGGGTGGAGGCCGAGACGATGGCCTTCTCGCGCGGCGTGAAGACGGAGCAGAACGACCAGGTGGGCGTATATGTGAGCGACATCCACAACGGCGACTACATAAAGTTGCAGAACGTGCAGTTCGAGGGCGACAACGCGCGCCTCTTCACGGCCCGCGTGGCCAGCGGACTGCGAGGCGGGCAGATAGAGCTGCGGCTCGACAGCCTGGGCGCGGAGCCCGTGGCCCGACTGGAGGTGCCCGCCACGGGGGGCTGGGAGAAGTGGCAGACGCTGACGGCTGAATTCCTGCAGCCCGTGGGCGGCACGCACGACCTCTACCTCTGCTTCGCGGGTCGCAAGGGGCCAAAGCTCTTCAACTTCGACTGGTGGCAGGTGGGCAGCCTGCGGACGGTGGTCGTGGAGGACGGCGGAACGGGCCCCCACAAAGCCGTCATGAAGGAGGAGCCCACCCTGCAGGCCCACACCGTATTCGTGCCGCAAGACCTCTCGCCCTTCGACCGGCGCAACCCCCTGCCCGTGCTGGTATGGGGCAACGGCGCCTGCACCAACTCGCCCTGGGAACACTTCCGCTTCCTCAACGAGATAGCATCGCACGGCTACCTCGTCATAGCCACAGGCTACATCCCCATGGAGGAGAAGCCCTACAGCGGCCCCATGTCCACCACGCAGCAGCAGATTGAGTCCATCGACTGGGCCTTGGCGCAGAACGCCGACCCCAGCTCGCCCTACTACCAGAAGGTCGACACCAGCCACATCTGCGCGGCCGGCATGTCGTGCGGCGGGCTGCAGACCCTCTACAACTGCGCCGACCCGCGCATAAAGTCGCTCATGATATGCAACAGCGGACTCTTCAAGACCAGCAACCGCGCCCAGGCCGTGGGCGGCATGCCCATGCCCGAGAAGTCGAAGCTCAGGGAGATTCACTCGCCCGTCATCTACATCCTGGGCGGACGCGAGGACATTGCCTACGAGAACGGCATGGACGACTTCCACCTCATCAGCCACGTGCCGGCCTGCGCAGTGAACTATCCCGTAGGCCACGGCGGCACGTACCGCCAGCCCCATGGCGGCGAGTTTGCCGTGGTGGCCCTGGCCTGGCTCAACTGGCAGCTGAAGGGCGACCGCCAGGCGGGGCGCATGTTCAGGGGGAAAGACTGCCTGCTCTCCCATCGGCAGGGGTGGACGATAGAGAAGAACGCCCGCTTCAGGCGGCTGAAGTAACGGCCCGCCCTCTCACACCCCTTTTACCAAGACAAAAAAAGCACCCGGACAGGCCGGGTGCTTTGCTTTCTTTTGCCCCCCTCATGGGGTACAGGCTGGGGGATTGGGGCTAAACTGAACTGCCATCCGCCATCTGTATCACTTATGCAGAGGGGGAAGGGAGGTGTGGCGTTTCCGGGGAACTGCCATTTGTACCACATAGGCGCGCTTCTTCCACGCGCTCACCATATTGCCGGCCCGCTCCCCTGTCCATGCCCTGCTGCTGGCGTACGCATCGGGCGGCTGCGTAGCTCTTTTTTAGGGCAGCTACCCTTCAATCGTCGTCGTTAGGGGGGTGATGCCTGTGTATGCGACCGCCACTTTGCATACAATCTGCAATACATCCTCGCGCACGTCCTCAGGAACGTCGGCCACCAACGGACGTATGTCGAACAATGTAACTTGGCCACGTCGCTTCCGAGGCGCATTTTTTAGCTTATTCTTAATATGCGTCACATGGGCAAACTCACTTATACGCCTGTGCAGGGCAATGGTCTCCTGGCCTATGGTCTTCACCTCGAAGTTGCCCATTACAGACAGCAGTGCACAGAACAGGCCAAAGTCATCAGGCAGTCTTTCTGACTCCTGTATCATACGGTACTGGGGCGACAATGCCGTAATTAGGTTGGAGTCCAAAAGGCTGGCGTAGTCGCCCCAGCTGATATACTGCTCCATAGCGGCTTTCGAAAACCGTTGCCCATCCAGATACATTTGCCCTATCCGTGAACGCGTCAATGACCTTTCGGCAGCAACATCCAAAAAACCATGTTTCACACCATCCTTGATGCCATTAATCAGGGCGTAAATGCCAATCTCCCTGGAACTGCTGTGCCGCAAAAACTGCTGCGTGATGTAGAAAAGAGGCATGGAGCCATGGTCGAGGTAAAAACGGAAGACGAAGTGCTGGTCGGCAAACGACAGCCAGGGGAAGGCGTATGACACACGGGCCTTCAGCTTTTCTTCATAGCCCGAATATAACTCGTCCATGACGGCTTCCTCCAACGTCTGCACCATCTGCCATACCTCATGCAGCACAGCCCTGCCTGGCATGAAGGGGTATTCCCCTGCCAGCAAACCCTCTGGGAGTCCGAACAGCCGCATGGCATCAGTGAGCCCTGGCAGCGACTTACGCTGAAACTCGCGGGCAGCTGGCGACAGGCCGTCGCACAGCGCGCCAAACAGGCAAAACAGATCCTTGCGCTGAGATGCCGAGAGGAAATCGTTTATCACCGTCTCGGCATCGAATTTGTCCACATTGTCACCTAAAGTCTCCAGAAGTTCCCAAATGACTCTCTGCTGCCACCTGTCGAAGATACGTGACTTGAAGAGGTATTTTTGCACCGTCTTCAGGTATAATAGCAGCAGCTTGCGCACCTTTATATTTCCTGTCCGCCCCAAATCGCCGTGAACGGTCAGCACATCGTACGACTTGTTCAGTATGGCATCGTGCATCGTCATTGCATCGGGGAACAGCTGGCGCACATACTGGGCAGCATCTCCGTGCAACCTGGAGATAGCCTCGTAGGCCATCAGCATGTAGATCTTCTTGAATACATGGGCATCCTTCTTGAATCCGCGGGCATCCTCCTTGATTATACGGTCAGCCTTCGCTTTGTCCAATGCACATCTGCGCGGATTTCCTTTCGCCCCGTCGTCATTCGGGTTAACGTTGTACTTTATGACGATATCTCCGCTATCAAACTTTTTCAGAAGATCCTCTATGTCCGACAGCGCTTCCACGCTGAAGTTATAGGGGGTAAAACGTCTCCGTTCCCTATGCACCATCAGTCCGCCCACCGACCTTATGCCCATCGTATACAACGCAGCCAGAGCCCGCTCCGTAAGCAGGCCTATCCTATACAGATGTTCCAGTGGGGTGGAAGGCCGGATGGTCATGTCGCTCTTAATCTTATTTCTCCCCTTGCCATGCTACTTTTGATTCTATGCTTCGGGGTTCTCAATTGCCCGCAGCCCTTTTGCGCTCGGCTCTGCCGCAGCAGCAGTCAGTCAGTTCAGTCAGGTTTTGCCCCTGAATCAGCCATGCACAGATGCAGTTAGGGACGTTTTCTTGGTGCAAAATTATAAAAAAAGAGAAATACCACCAAATATTTCGCCGATTATTATTCAGACAAATAATTTAATAAGGAGTAAGGCGCACGGAGAGCATTATTCTCAGCCGAATACGCTACGCACTGCGGAAAAAGAGAGACGAAAACATCCCTGTCTACCATCTGTACCACTTACGCCTGCGAGGTCGCCTCGCTCAAAATCATACATAATCTTCACAAAATCATACAAATTCATAAAATCACATAACAGGTGAGGCGCTTCGCTTGGCTGCTCTGTGGAGCAATTGATAATTAGTGGATGGATAATCTACCCCCTTTATGCACAAAGGCCCCTGCCATCAGGCAGAGGCCTTTGCGTTCATCCTTTACAAATGCAAGTGTGTGGCGGTGGGGAGAGGCGCCTTACGCCTTGCGGTCGTCCACGTTTTCGCCCTGCGTTTCCTGCAGCGCCTCATCGAAGTCGGTCAGGCCGTTCTCGACGAGGATGTTGTACCACTGGATGAGCTTCTTGATGTCGGCAGGATAGACGCGGTCGCGGTCGTAGTTGGGCAGCACCTGGCCCAGGTAGGCGTGCAATTCGTCCTTAGATGCCTTCTTGGGGTCGAGGCTGGCACGTCGGCCCTCCTCCTTGGTGAAGATTGACTTGAGCACCTGGCGCAGGGGCACCTCCTCATCGTCGGTGTACATGGCTATGTCGGCCAGCGAGATGATGCGGTCCGTCTCGAAGGCGGGTGTGCGCTTCTTCTGTGCGTCGAGGGTCTCTACGATTAATGCCCGATTCCCGCGGGAAACGAGCCTGAATAGTCCGGGCTTGCCGGAGATGGCTAAAATAGTTTCTAACATAATGCGTTCTGTCGTTATATTTTTTTTGTTGTGTGTGTGATTATACTTTCTTTATGGTGAATCTGTATCGCCCCTTCTTCTGCATCTGCCTGGGCGTAAAGGAGAGGCGGAATACGCGCTTCCCCCATACGTTGGAGAGGCGGGTGTCGTCCACCTCCCTGGGCTGTATCTCCAGGGTGAACGCCTTGGCGTCGTAGTCGAGCTGGGCCCTGACGCCGTTCACGGTGATGGAGACGTGCCCTGGGGACGCCTCCCTGACGTCGCCCCACGTCATGAAGTTCACCACGCTGGGTGCAACGGCCTCCTCCAGCTGGAAGTCGTCGGTTACCACCAGCTGGTCCCCCTTCAGGGCATAGGAGCGCGTCCAGCGCTGGGCCTTGGCCTCGGCTGGGAAGCCGCCCGCTATGTCGGCCGAGAAGAAGCCAGGGCGCGCCACGGTGCCTCGGCTGCGATACTGTCCTCCGGGCAGCTCCGACATGCCGTTTATCCTGGGCAGGTTGTGATAGTCGCTCTGCATGGTCCATATCTTGTATCGGTCGGCGCTGAACGTCTGGCGCGTATAGGTGCCTACGCCCAGGTCGATGATGACGGGCTGCTGGTCGATGTAGAGGTTGAAGGAGCCCATGTCGTTGTGGTTGTGGCTCTCGGCATTGTGCCCGCCCTTGGCTGCCAGGAAGAGCCCCTCCTGGCTGGTCATGTAGCAGAACTCCGTCTCAGGGTACCACACGAAGGGCTGGGCTACCTTGCTGGGCGCCTGGGCAGCCAGCTCGGCGCTGACGTCGATGGCACGCAGCACGCGCCAGACGTCGCGGTTGGGCGCCGGCACGGCCTTCTGGCCACGCAGCACGGCGGCATATTGCATCATGTCCTGGCTGCCCACGTCCTTGCCGTAGCGATAGACGAGAAAGGGGTCGCCGCCGCCCTTGGCCGTGGCGTCGGCAAAGTTCACCACCCATCCGTTGCCCACGTATGAGTTGCTGATGTACTCGCCCATGTCCCTAACGAGCTTGTGGGAGAGCAGGTTGAGCTTGCCCTGGGTGACGGCCGATAGCAGTTCCAGGTAGTCAATCAGCATGCCGGCCGCATGGGTCCAGTAGGCAGGCCCTTCGTCGCAGGCTCCGTCGCCGTTTATGAAGTTGAGGTACTGGTCGACCGACCGCATCGACTCGCATACGGCCTGGGCAAGGGTGTCGCGGTCGTTCTCGAGCAGCATGAAGGTGATAAGGGCGTTCCTGTTGCACCAGGGGTTCCAGTTGTTCTGCGTGGAGCCCTTCTGTCCGCGACCCATCCACCAGTAGGAATTGTTCTGAAGGTACGAGTCCATCACCTTCTGTTGCAGCTCATGACGCAGCCGGCGCGAGATCTCGGGGTCCACCTTGTCGAAGGCGTCCTTGAGGAAATAGTAGGTCCAGGAGAGCATGTTGCCCATATCGCCGTCCACCAGGTCGAACACCCGTTCCTGGTCGGAGGGCAGCGTGCGGCGCGACCGCTGCATGACGGTGTGTGCCGAGAGGGCCCACGACGTCATCTCGCACGACAGGAAGACGCCGTTTATCAGTTGGTCGAGGAAGCGCCCCTTGCCCTCAGCCAGCTCGGCCATCAGCAGGTCGGCTATGGCCTGCACGTTGGCATTATAGGGCCGCTCCATGGCTACGCGGCTGCCCGATCGCTCGAATTCCAGGTAATCGGTGGCCCTGACCACCTTCCATTCATACTTCAGCTGGGCCTCGCCACGCTTGATGTAGTAATCCTTCAGCGGGCCCAGGAAGCGGTCCCAGGCCTGGCGGTCCTGGTAGGGCGGATAGGTGACCCACTCCTGGTTCATGACCAGGGCATCACGCACCTGCGCCTTGGTGGCCAGGTTCTGCAGCAGGTTGCGCTCTTCGTAGGCGCGCATGCCCGTGGCCGAAAGCAGCAGGCAAAGGCATGCTATTATGTTATGTATTCTCATCATACTATCTATATAATATAATATTATGCGTCTTGTTGCGGCGTGGTGGCCCTGTCGTCCACTACCCTGGGGGCGAGGGCGTCCTGCAGCAGGAGCCTCAGCTGGCTCAACAGCTCGGCGCGCGTGGCCGCCTCGTTGTCGATGACGTAGTCGGCCAGGGGCTCGTAGAGCTGTGCATGCTGGCGGCTGATGCGCTGCTCTATCTGCTGGCGGCTGGCACCGTCGCGCTGCATGGCCCGCTGTATGCGCAGGGGCTCTGAGGCGCGCACGAAGAGTATGCGGTCCACAAAGCGGTTGAAGCCGCTTTCATACAGTATGGCACTCTCCAGGGCCACCAGGGGCTGTCCCTCGTGTTCCTGCTGCCAGCGCAGGAAGTGGGCGTGCACGGCCGGATGGATGATGGCATTCACCTGGGCGGCGTGCTCCTCGCTCTGGAACAGGTAGGCGGCCAGCACGGGCCTGACCAGCCGCCCGCAGTCATACACATGGGGGCCCACCAGGCGGGTCAGGGCCTCCCTGATCAGCGGGTCCTCGTCGCTGAGCCGCTTGGCCTGCGCGTCGCAGTCAAATACGGGCACGCCCAGCTCGTCGCTCAGCAAGCGAGCCACGTAGCTCTTGCCGCTGCCTATGCCTCCTGTAATGCCAAGCCGTATCATCAGTTGCCTTAGTCGCTCGCTACGTTCTCAATCAGGTAGTCCACGTCCTGCGGCTGAATCCTGACGTTGGAGACGCCAGGCGGCAGCGACTTCAGGTGCAGATGGTACTTCGACGAGGTGTTCTGCAGCAGCTCCTCGTATGTAGTAGCCAGCACGAAGCTCTCAGGCCCAATCAGGTTGAACCTGGCCGAGCCAATGCGGAACGTCACCTTGGCCTTGGCCGGAAAGGTGCGCAGGGCCTTGTCGGCCGGAAAGTTCAGGCCTATGATGGGCACCTCCACCATCTTCTCGGTATAGTAGTCCACATAGGCCGTTACGTCCACCTCCTGGGGTTCATACTTTACGCCCTTTATGGTGACCAGCTGGGCCTTGGCCGTAACGGTGGACGAAAGGTCCATCATGCTGACGGCCTTGGTGTAGGCCGCCTGCATGGTGTCGAGTACGGCCGTGGGGGCATAAACCTCCACCGAGTCGGGATGGGTGTCGACCCTGAGCAGGTATCCCTGTGGCGTGGTGGTGATGTTGCCCAGCACGCGCACGGGCAGCTTGTATCGCAGGCCGCGGTTGTAGTAGAAATCGATGGTGTCGGGCTGCAGGCTCTGCACGTGCGATGTGCCGTCGAGCGTCTCCTGCACGGCATGCAGTATGGTGCTTTGGGGTATCTGTATGCGGCCGGCTACCGACCCGTTGTCGTAGTCGGCAAAGTTGAGCACCACGGGCTTCAGCTCCCTGCGCTGCCAATAGCGCACCAGGGTTGTGCCGCGGTCGCGCACTACGGCCACTATTTCCTTGGGGGGCTCGGTGGTAATCATCACGTTCTCAGGCACGCTGTCGAGCCGCAGGGGCACCCTGACCTCCAGCTCCAGCGTTTCGTTCAGCGTCTGCGACAGCCAGAACGAGCCGGCCACCCCCAGGAAGAACAGGAATATCAGGGCGTCGTGGTTAGACAGACGCGACAGCACGTTTCCCATCTTCTCAATAAGCCGCTTCATGTTCGTATTTCTTTCTTTTTTTTTGGGGGGGGGGAGAGAGGTGATTCTGGGTTTAGCCTGAGCCTGGGCATCCTGTGCTCTCTGAGAACGGAGCCCGTGTGTGCAGGGGGGAGGAGGAGGTTTTACTTCTGCTCCATCTGCTGGCCTGGCGAGGCATAGACCGAGTTGCGGTCCACCTTGATGCGAACGCCGTTGGCCACCTCCACCAGGAGGGCATTGTCGGCCTCGTCAACTGACTTAACCACGCCGTAGATGCCGCCGGCCGTAACCACGCTGGTGCCCACGGTAATGGCGTTGCGGAAGTTCTGAATCTCCTTCTGGCGCTTCTGCTGCGGGCGGATCATGAACAGCCACATAATGGCAAAGATGATAACCATCATCAGCAACATCGACATGCCGCCCTGGGCGCCTGTCTGCATAAGAATAAACATTGATGTCATATACTTTTAAAAAAACGTTAATGGGTGTTGGTGATTATTGTATTGCGTTAATTGTATTGTGCTAATTGTCCTGCGCGTCCTTTATCAGCCTGTTCTCCTCGGTCAGCCGCTTTACGATGCTGTCGAGGGTGCCGTTTATGTAGCGCGCACTCTTGGGCGTGCTGTACATCTTGGCTATCTCAATGTACTCGTTGATGCTCACGCTAACGGGTATGTTGGGGAAGGATATAATCTCGGCCAGCGCCACCTGCAGGATGACGCGGTCCATCAGGGCCACGCGCTTGAGCTCCCATCGGCGGGTGGTAGAGGCAATGAGATCCTGGTAATACTCGGCATTGGCCAGGGTGCGGTGCATCAGCCGCGTGGCAAACTCCTTATCCACATCGCTGCGGAACTCGGGCAGCAGGGGCTGGCTGGCATCGCTATGCTCGCTGAAGCGGTTGATGGTCTTCAGCACGAAGGTGTCCACAATGGCCTTGTCGTCGTTCCAGTAGAGGCTCATGTCCTCCAGCAGGGCATCAAGCTCGTCATTGTCGCATATATTCTCGCGGTAGATATGGCGCCACAGATCGCGGTCCTCGGCATAGCTGCGGCCAGGAGTGTTCATGTAGGTCTTGTACGTCTCGCTCTCCTCTATCTGAGCCCATAGCCTGCGCAAGAACTCCTCTTCGTCGGCCCACGAGCGCTTCTGGTTGTCGCTAAACTCCCTGAGCTGCTTGTTCGACTCAAGCTGCAACAGGAACTGGTTGTCCACAAACTTTGTACTCAGTATCGTGGCATCGCCCAGCCGGCGCAGGCGGCTCTGCCTCATCTCCAGGGTGCGCAGGGCCATGCGGTTCAGCTCCACCATGAGCAAGAGCAGGCTATTATACAGGTCGTAAGCCTTCGAGAGGCTGAACAGAAGTTCTTTTTCGGCGGCATCACTATTCTTACTGTCGTTCTGGAAGCATGAATATGTGATTTGAACTACTTTAATGCGGATTAGTTCACGGTTTATCATATAGGAAATCTTAAAACAGCCGACAAAATTAATCATTTTGCTTTAAATAGACACTTTTTTCGCGTTTTTTTTTGGTGGAATAAGAAAATATAGGGAATTTTGGGGGGTATTTAATAGTATAAGTGTTATGGAAGAACAGAAAAAAGGTGAAAATGCAGGTGAACGCGACATTCTGTTTTCAAAGAGCGTGAAGGCCGGCCAGCGCATCTACTACGTGGACGTGAAGAGGAACCGCAAGCAGGAACTCTACCTCTGCATCACGGAGAGCAAGAAGACGGTGAGCGACGATGCGCGGATGCCCCTGGTGGCATTCGAGAAGCACAAGATATTCCTCTATGCCGAGGATTTTCAGAAATTCCTGGATTCTCTGACCGAGGCCATGAACTACATCTGGCAGGAACAGGGCGAGGCCGAGCCCAGAGAAGAGGCAAGCAGCGAGATAAAGATCGACATGGACTTCTGAGCCGCGCACCAATGCGGCAGAGGTGGTGCAGATGGCAGTTCCCACAAGAGCTACGGGGGAATCTTGTGCGCCATGCGTACCCTCAAACTGCGTTTTAAAGTACTTTCGCTCGGATTTTCTCAAAAATATTTGGAAAATCGCTCGCTTATTCGTACCTTTGCAGCCGCTTTTGAGCCGTGTGATGGCGAATTAGGCAAAATGAACTTAATTTAGAGTAACACAAAACAAACAAAAAAGAACAATGAAAAGTATCAATGTGAAGGGTACCGCCCGCACCGCTACAGGTAAGAAGGCTGCCCGCGAGATTCGTAAGTCGGGGGCTGTGCCCTGTAATCTGTATGGCGAGGCCAAGAACGACAAGGGCCTGCCCGTAGCCCTGAGCTTTACTGCCACCCAGGAGGAGCTGCGCAAGCTCGTTTACACGCCCGACATCTACAGCGTCAACCTGAACATCGACGGCAAGGAGTGCAAGGCCATCATGAAGGAGCTGCAGTTCCACCCCGTGAACGACCGTCTGCTGCATGTTGACTTCTACGAGATTACCGACACCAAGCCCATCGTCATGGAGGTGCCCGTTAAGCTGACCGGACTGGCCGAGGGCGTAAAGGCCGGTGGTAAGCTGGCTGCCAGCGTGCGCAAGCTGAAGGTACGCGCTCCCTACACGCAGATTCCCGAGCGTCTGGAAATCGATGTTACCAACCTGGGCCTGGGCAAGACCATCAAGGTGGCCGAGCTGCAGTTCGAGGGCCTGGAGCTGGTTACCAGCCCCAGCGTGGTTGTTTGCCAGGTTAAGATGACACGTAGCGCCATGAGTGCTGCTGCCAAGGCCGAGGAATAAACCCCCACCGGATGTGAAGTACTTGATTGCAGGGCTGGGTAACATCGGCGATGAATACGATGGCACCCGCCACAATATTGGATTCAGAGTATTGGACGCCCTTGCCAAGGCGTCCAATACTGCTTTTGAGGACCGCCGCTACGGCTTCGTTGCACACATGCGTGTAAAGAATGCCGAGCTGGTGCTCCTGAAGCCCTCCACCTACATGAACCTCAGCGGCAACGCCGTGCGCTACTGGCTGGCACAGGAGAAGATTCCCATCGAGAACCTGCTCGTCGTTGTCGACGACCTGAGCCTGCCCGTGGGCACCATACGCATGAAGCCCAGCGGCAGCGACGGCGGACACAACGGGCTGCGCCACATAGCCCAGATGCTGGGCACGCAGGCCTACAGCAGGCTGAAGTTCGGCATAGGCAACGACTTTCCGCGCGGAGCCCAGGTGGACTTCGTGCTGAGCGGCTTCAACGCCGAAGACGAAGCCAAGGTCAACGAGAAGGTGCCCGTAGCCGTAGAGGCCATAAAGGCCTTCGCACTGAGCGGCATACAGTTTGCCATGTGCAACTATAACGGAAAATAAATCATCCCCCCATGGAAGAAAATCAGCAAGAGATTCAGTCGCACTTCCGCCGCATACTGGAGCTGCTGGGCGAAGACCCGGCACGCGAAGGGCTGCTGAAGACGCCCCAGCGCGTGGCCAAGGCCATGAGCGACCTTACAGCCGGATACGGCCAGGACCCCGTGGCCATACTGAACAGTGCCAAGTTCAGCGAAGACTACCGCCAGATGGTTATCGTTCGCGACATAAACTTCTATTCGCTCTGCGAGCACCACGTGCTGCCCTTCTACGGCAAGGTACACGTGGCCTACATCCCCAACGGGCAGGTCACCGGCCTGTCGAAGATAGCACGCGTGGTGGACTGCTTCGCCCGCCGGCTGCAGATACAGGAGCGCATGACAAAGCAGATACGCGAGTGCATACAGGAGGCCCTCCACCCCCTGGGCGTAATGGTGGTGGTGGAGGCCCAGCACATGTGCATGCAGATGCGCGGCGTGCAGAAGCAGGGCAGCATAACCACAACCAGCGACTTCTCGGGCGCCTTCAACCAGGCCAAGACGCGCGAGGAGTTCCTGGCCCTCATTAAGGGATGAGCAGTCGCCCTGCCCCTGCAAAGGTTCCTCCCCCGGAAGCAAGGCTGGCACAACGAGTGAGGAGAGAGAGAGAAGAGGCCAGGGCTGGCACAACGAGTAAGGCATGAAGAGAGCACACATAAGTAACATTCACACACACAGAAAAACATGAAGAAGAGCATTCTACTGGCCCTGCTGCTATGCGGCAGCGCAACGGCCGCCCACGCGCAATGGGGCGACCAGGGCAACGGCACGTACATCAATCCCATACTGAACGCCGACTACTCCGACCCCGACGTCATACGCGTGGGCGAGCGCTACTACATGGTGGCCTCGGACTTCCACTTCATAGGCATGCAGATACTGGAGAGCGACGACATGGTGAACTGGCGGCTGGTGACGCAGGTGTACAAGCGATTCGACCTGCCCGGCTGGGACTCAAACCAGCATTATGCCGGAGGCTCGTGGGCACCCGCCATCAGGCACCACAACGGCAAGTTCTACATCTACTTCTGCACGCCCGACGAGGGACTGTTCATGACCGAGTCTGAGCGGCCCGAGGGCCCTTGGAGCCCCCTGCTCCAGGTGAAGGCCATCAAGGGATGGGAGGACCCCTGCCCCTTCTGGGACGAGGACGGACAGGCCTACCTGGGCCACAGCAAGGTGGGAGCCGGCCCCATCATCATACACAAGATGAGCCCCGATGGGCACAAGCTGCTCGACGACGGACTGACGGTCTATACCGGCCCTGTGGCCGAGGGCACGAAGTTCCTGAAGCGGGGCGGATGGTACTACCTATCCATCCCCGAGGGAGGCGTGGAGCCGGGCTGGCAGACCGTGCTGCGCTCCAAGAACATCTACGGCCCATACGAGAAGAAGGTGGTGCTCGAGCAAGGCTCCACGCCCATTAACGGCCCCCACCAGGGCTCCATCGTCGATACTCCGCAGGGCGAATGGTGGTTCTATCACTTCCAGCACACCGGCTCGCTGGGCCGCGTTGTACACCTGCAGCCCATGCGGTGGCAGGACGAATGGCCGGTCATAGGCGTGGACATCGACCGCAACGGCATAGGCGAGCCCGTGGCCGTATGGACCAAGCCCATCCCCTCGGAGAAGGCTTTCCTGCCTCAGACGAGCGACGACTTCGAGGCCGCCGACCTCTCGCCCCAGTGGCAATGGAACCATAACCCCGTGAACGAGGCCTGGTCGCTCAGCGAGCACAAGGGCGCCCTCACCCTGCACGCCCTGCAGGCCGAGAAATTCTCGCTGGCCCGCAATACCCTGACGCAGAAGGCCATGGGATACCAGAGCCAGGCCACCATGGCCCTTGAGGCAGGCGCCATGGCCGAGGACGGACGGGCCGGACTGGTATGCATGGGCAGCCAGAACGTATTGCTGGGCATCTGCCGGAGGGACGGACGCAGCATCATATACCGAGGCGACGGCAAGGAGGAGACCGAGCTGGCGCAGCTGAAGGGCAAGGTGGTTTACCTGCGCCTGACGCTCGATGTCAGGGGGCGCAACTACCAACTCTCGTACAGCACCGACAACAAGCGCTTCACCCAGGCCGGAGAACCCTTCTTCGTAGACTTCGGCTACTGGAAGGGCGCACGCTTCGGCATCTATCATTACAACACGCAGCAGGCCCAGGGCTACGTAACCATCCCCTGGGTGAACTACGAGGTGGATGCGGAGAAAGCCTTGCGCTTACCCAAATGACATCATAGCAGACGCGAGGGTGTGTCAAAATAGGCACATCCTCTTTTTTCTTTTTGCATTGGGGCTTT
>CAMJQA010000043.1 GCA_946407895.1 uncultured Prevotellaceae bacterium | reverse complement strand
CCTGGTGCAGTCCGTCGCTCCATCGGCGGCCCTCCATGATACGGCCCGTCTGCTCATCGACAATCTTTATCTCGCCGTCCTGAATAACATACTCGTCGTTCAGGTTGAACATCGTATAGGCCTTCAGGAGCTGCTGTATGGTATGCACGCGCTCGCTCTTGGTAGCGTAGTCGTTATAGACCTTATCCTTCTGCTCTATGACTTCCTCCTCCGAGAGTCCCGAGGATTCTATCTGGGACATCGTCGTAGCTATGTCGGGCAGGATGAAGAGCTCGGGGTCGTTGACCTGCGAGGCGAGCCAGTCGTTACCCTTGTCGGTAAGGTCCACGCTGTTCAGCTTCTCATCGACCACGAAGTAGAGGGGGTCGGTGGCCTCGGGCATGCGGCGGTTATTGTTCTCCATGTATATTTCCTCGGTGGAGAGCATGCCTGCCTTGATGCCCGGTTCGGAGAGGAACTTGATGAGGGGCTTGTTCTTGGGCAGTGCCTTGTGGCTGCGGAAGAGGGCCAGGAATCCGTCGGCCGTCTTCTGCTTGTCGCCGCTCTCGGTGCCCTCGGCTATGAGCCGCTTGGCCTCGGCCAGGTACTGGGTGGCCAGCTGCCGCTGCACGCCCACCAGGCGTTCCACCAAGGGCTGGTACTCCTCGAACTGCTGGTCGTCGCCCTTAGGTACGGGACCGGATATGATGAGGGGGGTACGAGCATCATCGATCAGGACGGAATCGACCTCATCGACGATGGCATAGTTGTGGGAGCGCTGCACCAGGTCCTTGGGGCTCTGGGCCATGTTGTCGCGCAGATAGTCGAAACCGAACTCGTTGTTCGTACCGAAGGTGATGTCGGCCATGTATGCGCGGCGGCGTGCCTCGCTATTGGGCTGGTGCTTGTCGATGCAATCTACGCTCAGGCCGTGGAACATGTAGATGGGGCCCATCCACTCGGAGTCTCGCTTGGCCAGGTAGTCGTTCACTGTAACGACGTGTACGCCGTTGCCCGTCAGGGCGTTCAGGAATACGGGAAGGGTGGCGGTCAGTGTCTTACCCTCGCCAGTGAACATCTCGGCTATCTTGCCCTGATGGAGCACGGTACCGCCGAAGAGCTGCACGTCGAAGTGAACCATGTCCCACTTCAGGTCGTTGCCTCCGGCCACCCAGTGGTTATGATAGACGGCCTTGTCGCCCTCTATATCCACAAAGTCGTGTCGGGCTGCCAGCTCGCGGTCGAAGTCGTTAGCCGTCACGACGACCGTTTCGTTAGTGGCAAAGAGCTCTGCCGTGCGCTTCACGATGGCAAAGACCTCGGGACGTACCTCGTCGAGCACCACCTCGAAGCGTTCGAGCACTTCCTTCTCGAGTTTGTCTATCTGGCTGAAGATGGGCGCACGGTCCTGTATATCGGTCTCCGGAATGCGGGCCTTCAGTTCGTCTATCTGGGTGCGCAGGTCGGAAGCAGCATCCAGTACGTGCTGTCTGATTTCCTGGGAACGGGCACGCAGCTCATCGTTGCTGAGTGCCTGAATCTGGGGATAGGCCTTCAGTACCTGATCCACCAAGGGACGGTAGGCCTTAAGGTCTCGGGACTTCTTGTCACCGAAGATTTTGACTAATATCTGGGAAAAATCCATTATTTAAATATGTATCGTTTTGAAAATGTATAAAGGCTCTCTATATCTCTGATTCTCTACTGCTGCATCTGCACGCCCGGCAGTGGTGCCAGGCTGCAGGCATTGGGGGCACGGATACGCATCACCTTGGCCAGGGTGGGTGCAACGCGATCTACCGTGACGGGCGTATCGTTGACCTGTGCCGGCAGTTTGCACCCAAAAAAGAAGAGAGGGAATCCCATATAGGACTCGCGAGTGATGACCTGCTCGTGAGTGGTTTCGTTAACGAGGGTCCATCCGGGCGAAACCTGTATGAGTATATCACCCGAGCACTTGGGGTTATAGGCATTGCGCAGCTTGCTGATGCCGGGCGTCCACGCGCCCAGTGCCAGCCTTTGGCTGCTATAGACATCGCGCACGCCACTGAGCTGTATCAGGAAGTCGCTGCAGCGCTCCAGCACCTCGGCCAGGTTGAGGTTGCGCTCCTCGATGAGCTTCAGGTTCAGGTAGAGCTCGTTCTCGCGGCAGGCCTCTACCCACTGCCCCTCGCCATAGACGGCTATCAGGTACATATTGAGCAACAGCTGGGCCCGCGTAACGGAGAAGGTGCCCGAGGGGATGCGATACTTGCTCAGGTCGGTGGCGTCCTCGGTATCGGCATATCCGGAACTGGTGATGACGAAGAGAGCCTTCCCCTCTCCCACCCGGTTCTCTACGGCATTGATGAGTTCGGCTATCTGGTAGTCCAGGCGAACGTAGGTATCCTGTATCTCTATGGGATAGCGCCCCACGCTCTGGTGGTCGTAGTTGCCGGCATAATAGGTGACGTTCAGCAGGTCGGTAACGCCGTCCATACCTATAGTCGTACCCTTGATGGCTTGCTTCACGAAGTTGGTGACCTCCTCGTTCACACAGGCACTGGCCTTGAACTCGCGGAACTTGCGGTCGCCCGAGAACTTATGGCTGAAGGGTTTTCCCGCCGTGCCGGAGACGAAGTAGTTGAAGTTGCCCACCGATTCGTTTACAGGGGTCCATGTGATACTGCCCACCCGCTTCTGGAGCGAGGACTTGGCTTCGTACTCGGTTGCCCATTGGGGATATTCGCCATAGTAGGTCGTGCTGCACCACCGCCCCGTCTGGTCGTCAATC
This sequence comes from uncultured Prevotellaceae bacterium, assembly GCA_946407895.1. Classification (GTDB taxonomy): domain Bacteria; phylum Bacteroidota; class Bacteroidia; order Bacteroidales; family Bacteroidaceae; genus Physcousia. The sequence continues at coordinate 27,553 of CAMJQA010000043.1, read as the reverse complement.
CACAGTGCTGCATCGGCCGCATGCCCGGCACTGAGCACAGCGGCATCGCGGTTGGGGGCTATGGAGATAACCATTCCGCGTCCCTCGGTAGATACCTTCAGTTCGTCGCCCAGGGTGGAGACAGCCAGGTAGAGGGGCGAGGTGGCATCCGATGTCTGCGAACCGGCGAAGTTCTTGTCATCTACGCAAAAGACGGGCTGAAGGGTCTGGCGGTCCAGCCACACCTCTCCCACTACGCCATTCACGTAAGGGCTGGTGCCACTGGCCAGGCATGCAGCCGCCGAGGCACGGTCGGGTGTATCGAAGGGATACTCGGCCTGGGTGAACATGTGTCCCTGCTTCATGAGCCGCAGGAAGCCCTGTCCCGAATAGAGAGGCGAGAAGGCTTCCATATAGTCGGTGCGCAACTGGTCTATCATGATGTTCACTACCAGGCGGGGCACCTCGGGTGCCGTCTGGGCATCTACACCTGCCACGGTCATCAGCAGGATGACGGTAGAGAGTAATTTATTGGCTCGCGTATTCATTTACTTTTCTTTCCTTTTTTCTTATTAACTTGCTTCAGAGGCACTGCCGCCTGATCAGCTTTCGCACATCCCCGCGCACGGTAATGCAGGAGGTAGCTAATGGGCCTAGTTAACAAAGACAGTGCCAAAGGTACAACCATATCCCCAAAATCTTGCGGAATCCAGGGGGAAAATAATATAAATAATGTTAAAATTACAAAATTTACGACGTGCCAAGGGGTATACTGACGCTTTCTGGCTGCTTTTATGACAATTGGAAGGCCTATCAGCGGGTATGGATTAAATATCCAAATAAGCCAGTTGGAGTTAACGGCAGGATGCTCAGAAAAGAAGAACATGAAGGTAATGAGCACGCCCGCTATGCCCTGCGCCAGCATTAGCAGGGCGTCCCATCCCCACAACATGAAATGAAGCCAGCGCTCCATCAGCATGACAAAAAGGCAGAAAAGCAGGAATGCGCCACAGACCAACAGCGGCGACGGATATGAATCCAATGGAGCCGGATGTTCATTTTTATTCACGAGTATTTCAGTATCAGACACTAGCGGACGCACCTCTGTCTTGGAGACACGGACAACGGCCCCGGCCATATAGTTCATCAGGTATTCCGGCGCAAACATCTCAGCCCGCGCACTAAGTACGGTATCAACATTCTCCCCCAGCAGGAAGTCGTTGCCCTCCTGTGCCCAGGGATGACCGGCCGTATATTGGTGTAGAATCTGGCGATAAGTGTTGCGCGGCTCCAAATGGGGGTATTCGATATTGCCCTCTACAACCCCCTCTATGACATCGCGCACTTTTGTAGTGCAGTTATTGTAAAGAAAATTGTATCGGTATTCCCTCTGGTCGGGCTGCAGATTTCCGACTAATCTGACAAAGAGGGCAAGAGCTTCCTGGGAAGTAAGATTGAGCACCTGGCCCGTCACGCTGGAACCTCGGTGCTGATACTCACGGACGAAAACGGTCCATGGCATGGCATCCACCATATAATCACACTGTCCCAAGACAAAGTGCCAGACAAAGTGAGGCTGGTCAAAAGAGAACACGCCGTAATTGAAAACAATGTCTTCGCCGCGAGTCAGATTCTGACAGCGGATAGCCGTATGCCCATAAAGTGAATATACTTTAGGGCCAGGCGAACACGTCAGCAAACTGATGCGGATAGAGTCTAATTGCTGCGCTCGAACGGTAAAAATCGCCACGAAAGCGATAAAAAATGCTAAAAAACGTCTCATCGGGGTGCAAAGATACGCAAAAAAGTTGATAAACTTTCGTCTTTCAACTAAAAGTTGTACCTTTGCGCCGTGAAACTGATAATAGACATAGGAAATACGGTGGCCAAGTTGGTGGCATTTGAGGGTGATGAGCCAATTGAGGAGGTTCGCACATCAGGTGACGACTTGGCAGGATTAGCTGACTTTGCTTCCAAGCACAAATTCGAAAAAGGCATCGTAGGCTCGGTCAAAGGCCTTTCCGAAATTGCGGAACAGGCTTTGCGCAATCTGCCGTTCCCTGTTTTGCGCTTCTCGCCCGACACTCCCGTTCCCGTTGGCAACAAATACCGCACGCCTGAAACGCTTGGAGCTGACAGGCTGGCAGCAGCCGTGGGAGCCAGTGTACTGAAGCCGAAGATGGATATTCTCATCATAGATGCCGGCACCTGCATTACCTATGATGTCATCGACGCCAGGGGGAACTATTGGGGCGGGAACATTGCACCAGGCATGCACATGAGGCTGTGCGCCCTGCATGAACATACGGCCAAGCTGCCCCTGGTGGCGGCCGAAGGACCCGTCCCCGGCATCGGCTACAATACGGAGACAGCCATACGGGCCGGCGTATTGCGTGGCATGAAATATGAGATTGAAGGATACATACGCTCCATGCGCTCCAAGTATCCCCACCTCACTGTCTTCCTGACGGGTGGCGACAAGATAAACTTCGACACGGCAATTATCAGCAGCATTATATCGGACAAATACCTCGTCTCGCGAGGACTAAACAGGATATTGGATTTCAACTATGAACAAATACAGTAAACATTTCTGCCTGGCCCTTCTGATGGCATGCAGCCTGAATGCAGAGGCGCAGACGAACGGCAGCAACTCATCTTACTCCCGCTTCGGACTGGGCACGCTGAACGACCAGTCGCAGGGATTCAACAAGGCCATGGCCGGCGTAGGGCTGGGCCTCAGGCCGAATAACCTTGTGAATATGGCTAACCCTGCCTCCTATTCGGCCATCGACTCGCTTTCCTTTATATTTGACATGGGAATGAATTTGTCTATGGGGCATCTGAGCCAGAACGGGAACAGCGTCAACGTGCGCAACTGCAATATAGACTTCGTAAACGCTGGCCTGCGCCTGTCGAAAGGTCTGGGCCTTTCGTTCGGCTTCGTGCCATTCTCAACGATCGGCTATTCATTCTCATCCAAGAACAAGGTAACGAATGAATACACTTCCACCCAGCCAATCTATTCGACCAGCAGCTATAACGGCGAGGGCGGATTGCACCAGATTTATCTGGGCGTAGGCTGGAGCCCCTTTGACAAGTTCTCGGTGGGTGTCAACGCCAGCTATCTGTGGGGTGAATACAACCACAACGTCGTTCAGAGCTTCGAAGAAGGAGGCACAAGCACCTCCAGCGGCTTTAGTTCATTGTACTCGAGCCATCAGGCCAGCATCAGCACATACAAACTGGACTTAGGTGTGCAGTACCCCATAAAGATATCCCCGCAAGACATATTGACCATCGGAGCCACTGCCGGCTTTGGCCATAGGATTGGGAGCGACGTCACGCTGAATCGCTACACTTCTGGAGGAGACAGCCTGAAAGTCGTTGCCGAGCACCCCTTTGACATGCCTTATACTTTCGGAGTGGGCGCAGGTTGGCAACATGGCCCAAGCCTGATTGTAGGGGCCGACCTGAAGATGGAGCAGTGGGCAGCTTGCCATGCCCCTGAAATGAAGGCTACAAGCAGCGGCCTGGAATACAGCGCAGAGAAGGGTGCATACAAGAACAGGGCTAAGATGAGTGTGGGAGCGCAATATGTGCCAAACCCGCTCAACAAACGATACTTCAACCGCGTACAGTACCGCGTCGGAGCGCACTATTCCACGCCATACCTGAAGATTAACGGACAAGACGGGCCACAGGAATTCGGATTGACGATGGGACTGGGACTGCCCATTACTAACAGACACAACAACAGGTCTATGGCCAATATATGCCTGCAATGGTTCCACCGTGCCCCCGGCTCCGACGCGATGATAAGCGAGAACTATTTTATGATTAACTTTGGCCTGACGTTCAACGAACGCTGGTTTAGCAAATTCAAGATTAAATAATCAGCAGGGGAATGAAAGTTGACACGGATCATCCAGCCCTAAAAGAGCAGGGAGACAAGGCGTCCGCTTCGAGTGGCAAGAATCACAGTCAGCCGTCAAAGACGGGATGCTTGCTGGCTGTATTATGCTTCCTGCTCACATTCTCCTGCAGCCAGGAGACAGAGCACATGGCTGAAGCTGTCAACGACAAGGACTCGCTGCCCTTCATGCATGCCAGAGGCATCAACACCCTGATTTCCGACTCGGGCGTGATGCGCTATCACATGGTAGCCGAGGAGTGGGACATATATACAATAAACAATGAGCCCGCCACGTGGAAGTTCATGAAGGGACTGCTCATGGAACGATTCGACGAGAACTTCCACATCGACCTATACGTACAGTCGGATACGGCTTACCTGCATAAGCAAAACATGTGGGAGCTGAGGGGGAGAGTGGTCATCCGGAACATCAACGACGAGGTTTTCCTTACGGAGGAGCTCTTTTGGGACATGGAGGCCCACGAGATATGGAGCCACAAGTTCATGCGCATTATTACGCCTGAGCGGGAATTGCAGGGCACTGAGTTCCACAGCAACGAGCAGATGACGAAGTACGAGGTCAGCAACTCGGCGGGTGCATTCCCCGTTTCCGATACCGAGACGCAGCAGGGCGAGGCGGCCCAAGACGGCGGCGAGGGCAACGCGCAGCAGATGGCGCCGCCCTGAATCAGGCAGAGGGAACCGGCATTCCCGGAACAACCGATATTCGAGCCAACGCCTCCCCATATACATTATACAATATATTATTAAATATCAGTCACATTGGATTCACAATTATTCATCAGCACAGCTATCGTACTGCTATTCTCCGCCTTCTTCTCCGGAATGGAGATAGCATTTGTGTCAAGCAGCAAGCTGCGGTTTGAAATGGACCGCGAGGAGCAGGGATTCACGGCAAACCTTATTGATACATTCTACAAGCACCCCAACAGCTTCATTTCCTCCCTTCTGGTGGGAAACAATATTGCCCTGGTCATATACGGCATCCTGATGGCCAAGCTTATCAGCCAGCTGATACTGGAGCCGTTAGGCATACACCAGCCCGGGGGAAACTGCCCGAACGAAGGCTTCTGCCTGCTCATACAGACCCTGGTAGGCACGTTGGTGGTACTTTTCATCGGGGAATTCCTGCCCAAGACGCTGTTCCGCATCAATCCGAACCGCATGATGAGAATATTCTCCCTGCCGGCCTATATCTTCTATATCATATTGTGGCCCATCAGCAAGTTCACCAGCGCCCTGAGCAAGCTACTGCTGCGCATCGTAGGCCTGAAGGTTGAGAAGAACAGGCAGGAGAAGGCTTTCACCAAGGTTGACCTGGACTACCTGATACAGAGCAACATTGACAACATCGAGGATGAAGCCGAGATTGAGGATGAGGTTAAGATTTTCCAGAACGCCCTGGATTTCAGCAGCGTCAAGGTGCGCGACTGCATCGTACCCCGCACTGAAATCGACGCCGTGGACCGCAATACCGAACTGCAGGTGCTGAAGAACCGCTTCATTGAAAGCGGACACAGCAAGATCATTGTCTATCAGGAAGACATCGACAATATCGTCGGTTTCATACACTCGTCGGAGATGTTCCGCCTGAAAGAGAATGAAGACTGGACGAAATACATACGCGAAGTACCCATCGTGCCCGAGACGATGAATGCCCAGAAGCTGCTTACCACGTTCACCAGCCAGAAGAAGTCGCTGGCCGTCGTAGTGGACGAGTTCGGAGGCACCAGCGGCATCGTTACCCTGGAGGACCTGGTGGAGGAGATATTCGGCGACATCGAGGACGAGCACGACAACGTCAACTACGTGGCCAAGCAGGTGGGCACGAATGAGTACATCCTCTCCGGCCGGCTGGAGATAGCCAAGGCCAACGAGGTGTTGGACCTGGACCTGCCCGAGAGCGAGGAATACCTGACGGTTGGAGGACTCATCCTGCACGAATACCAGAGCTTCCCGAAACTGAACGAGATTGTCAAGTTCGGGCGCTGGGAGTTCAAAATTATACAGAACACGACCACCAAGATTGAGCTCGTCAGGCTCAAAGTTTTATCTTAAACACACTTTTTCTAATATAATTAGGTGTAATATTGTTTTTTTTTCATACCTTTGTGCGCTAAAATTGAAATAAACGTATAAAAAAACAAAATAAAACAAAGAAATGGCAACTTTACAAAAGATTCGTAGTAAGGGAAAAACCATCATCGGAATTGTTGGTTTGGCCCTTTTTGCCTTCATCGCCGAGGAGTTTGTACGCTCCCTGTCATACACTCAGACAGAGAGCCGCCAGCGTGTCGGTAAGATTGACGGCGAGAGTGTGAATGTACAGGATTTCAACAACCTCGTGGAGGAGTACACCGACGCGGTGAAGTTCTCCAACGGACTGACTACGCTGTCGGAAGACCAGATGGCGATGATGCGCGACCAGGTGTGGCAGACGATGGTGAACCAGAAGCTCATTGAGAAGGAGTGCAAGAAGCTGGGGCTCACCGTCACCGACGCCGAGCTGCAGGACATCATCAACACCGGCCGCAACCAGATGCTCAGCCAGACGCCCTTCCGCACCCAGCAGGGACAGTTCGACTCCAACGCCCTGAAGCAGTTCCTCTCGCAGTATGACGAGATCGTCAACAACCCCGACATACCGTCCGAGACGAAGGAGCAGTACATGCAGATGCACAACTACTGGAAGTTCATCGAGAAGAGCGTGCGCCAGCAGACCCTGGCACAGAAATACCAGAACCTGCTGAGCAATGCCCTCATCAGCAACCCCGTGGCGGCCAAGGCCAGCTTCGACGGGCGCAACAAGGAGAGCGACATCGTGATGGCCGTGCTGCCATACACCAGCATCAAGGACGACGAGATCCAGATCAGCGACGCCGACCTGAAGGCTAAGTACGAGCAGATGAAGGACATGTTCCAGAGCACCGAGGAGACGCGCGACATCAAGTACATCGACATCGCCGTCGAGGCCAGCGAGGCCGACAGGAAGGCCCTGGAGGACGAGATGAACGGATATGCCAAGGCCCTGGCCGAGGGTGCCGACCCCGCCAAGACCGTGCGCGAGGCTGCCAGCCAGATTCCCTTCAGCCTGCTGCCCGTCAGCGCCAAGGCCCTGCCACACGACATTGAGCACGTGGTGACCGACTCGCTGACCGACGGCGCACAGAAGGGCCCCTTCGAGAACGAGCAGGACAACACGCTGAACATCGTGCGCCGCATTGCCACCGTCATGCGTCCCGACTCGGTGGAGTACCGCCAGCTCATCGTGCCCGGAGCCGACATGGCTGCTGCCGAGAAGACGGCTGACAGCATCATGACCGCCCTGAGCGCAGGCGCCGTGTTCGACACCATCGCCAAGCAGTACAACCAGCCCGCCCTGAAGAACTGGCTCGTGAGCGCACAGTACGAGGGCATGACCGTGGGCGAGGCCGACCGCCAGTTCATCGAGACGCTGACCACAGCCCCCGTGAACGTGTACAACAAGATCGTGCTGAACGGACAGGGCATCATCATTGCACAGGTTACCGACCGCCGCAACATAATCCAGAAGTACAGCCTGGCCGTCATCAAGCGCGCCATAGACTTCAGCAAGGACACCTACGGCAAGGCATACAACGACTTCAGCGCCTTCCTGGCCGGCAACCCCAAGGCCGAGGACATCGAGGCCAACGCCTCGCAGGCCGGATACACCCTGCAGACGCGCCAGTCGCTGAGCAGCACCGAGCACTACGTGGCCGGCGTGCACAGCACCCGCGAGGCCATGCGGTGGATATTCAACAAGGACACCCGCGTGGGCGAGGTATCGCCCCTGTACGAGTGCGGCGAGAACGACCACCTGATGGTCATCATCCTGGACGGCATACACAAGAAGGGCTACCTCAACTGGAGCGACGAGCAGGTGAAGTCATTCCTGACCGCAGAGATCATGAAGGACAAGAAGGCCGAGCTGCTGCGCGAGAAGATGAAGGACGCCAAGAGCGTGGCCGACGTGGCTAAGATAAAGGACGCCGTGAGCGACACCATCAAGCACATCACCCTGGCCAGCAACACCTTCGTGTCGAAGGTGGCCAGCAGCGAGCCCGCGCTGAGCGGCTCGGTGAGCACAGCCAAGAAGGGCGACTTCCGCACGGGCGTGAAGGGCAACGGCGGCGTGTATGCCTACCAGGTTATCGACCAGAAGGAGCTGAGCAACAAGTTCGACCAGAAGCAGGAGGAGACCACGGCCCAGCAGCAGAACAGGCGCGCCCTGAACGCCTACATCGGCGAGCTGTACCAGAAGGCCAAGATTGAGGACCACCGCTACATTTTCTACTAAGGCACATAGCTGTAATTTTTATATATGCCGGGGGGTCGGCAGGAATTTATTTCCTGGCGCCCCCCTTTTTCATGCCCGCGCCGGGAGGGGACGGATGCGCCCTCCCCCGCCCATTACGGGGGAAAGCGGGAGCGGGGCCCAAAAGCCCCGCTCCCGCTTTATCACTCCATGCCGTCGCCGGCGTCGTCGTTCCGGGGGCCTATCCGGTTCTATCCCCGGGGATAAGCTTGCCACGGGGGCCTATCCGGGTCTATCCCCGGGGGATAAGCTTGCCACGGGGGGCTATCCGCCTTCCCCAGCCCGGGGATGCCCGAGGGGCGGAGGGCGCGAGTCGGGATGGGGGTTCAACATCGGGTTCATAATATCATCGGTTTCATTATCGTTTAACTCATTTGCCTGTCGTCAGGACTATTTATGCCTTGATGACTAACCCCAGCCCTGGGATTATAGAATTGGGTACTGACCCCACCCCTACCCCTCCCCTACAAGGGAGGGGAATGGATGTGCGTCCCTTTGCGTCAGCCGCTCCCCGCCCCTACAAGGGGAGGGAATGGATGTGCGCCCCTTTGCGTCAGCCGCTCCCCGCCCCTACAAGGGAGGGGAATGGATGTGCGCCCCTTTGCGTCAGCCGCTCCCCGCCCCTACAAGGGAGGGGAATGGATGTGCGCCCCTTTGCGTCAGCCGCTCCCCGCCCCTACAAGGGGAGGGGTCAGGGGTGGGGTCTGTACCTCCCCCGCCGCACTGACAATCTCAGCCACCACGCCGTCGAGGCAGGTAAGAACCAGCTCGTTGCAGAATCGTATGACCCTTATCCCCTGCTCGGCGAGGAACTGCGTGCGCTGCTCGTCGTAGTCGAAGCGGTAGTCGTGGGAACTGCCGTCCACCTCCACGCACAGCCGCCGCTCGGGGCAGTAGAAGTCGAGCACATAAGGACCGATGCCCTGCTGACGGCGAAATTTCAGCCCGCCCGCGCCGCGGCCCTTCAGCGCCCGCCAGAGGGTGGACTCGGCAGGGGTCATGTTGCTGCGCAGAGACCTGCGCTGGTCTTTCTGAGAGGCGACGTTCGCCTTGGCAGTGTTGTAGTGCATGATGATGTAGTTTTTATAACGCAGATGGCAGGGGATTAATGACTGGGTTACTGACCCCACCCCTACCCCTCCCCTACAAGGGAGGGGAATGGATGTGCGCCCCTTTGCGTCAGCCGCTCCCCGCCCCTACAAGGGGAGGGGAATGGATATGCGCCCCTTTGCGTCAGCCGCTCCCCGCCCCTCAAGGGGAGGGGTTGGGGGTGGGGCCTGTCCCAATAACTGCATGCTAGTACCATAAGAGCCGAGCGGAGCCATTTTAGTGTTAATCATTGCCATTGCGATTATCTTTACGGTTGCAAATATACAAAAAGTTTTCAAAAGTAGCACGCTTTTTGCCGCAAAATATTACGAAAAAGTGAACAATATCCCCCGCCGCTCATCATTACATTATATATATACGCGCGCGTGAAGCGCGCGCACCCCAATCGGCCATCCCCACCCCGATGCAGCAGCATTCCGCATGCGCGCCCGGAGCTGAAAAACGACTTTTAGGGCCAAAATCACAATATTTTCGCTCCCCGGCATGGCAATTTCACAATTTATTTCGTAACTTTGCATTGCAATTATCTCAAAAAACCTACAAATTATGAAGCATCAGGACATCAAAACTATGACGGACATGAAAATCCAGGGACTCCGGGGCCTACGAATGCTGGCCCTGGCAGCAGTATGCGTGGCGTGCGGCGCCCTTTCATCCTGCGGCAGCGACGAGCCGGAGGAACCCAAGTTGGAACCCATCCCCAAGGCGCTGACCGGGCAGTGGACGTGCCAGAATGAGGCCGTCAGCCTGACGTTCGAGTTCGACACCTACCGGAAATGCTCTGGCTGGGGACGGATCCATGAGCCCGAGGAGCACCATTATGAATGGTCGTACAACTACAGCGTGAGCGGGAACAAGATTCTGTGCAAGGGCATCGTCTACGTGGACGAGGGTATGGCAACGCGGGCCCAATACGGCAGCGAGACCGTATTCGTGCTCGAGAACGACAGCACACTCACCGGCGGACCCATTCCGGGCCTCGTATATACCCCGGGCCACGGGCATCAGACTGGTCCGACGGCCAGTCCGGGCTGCCCCGACGAGAATCACCCCCATGCCATCGACCTGGGATATGGCGGCGACGTGCTGTGGGCCTGCTGCAACGTGGGCGCATCCTCGCCCGAGCTGGCGGGAGACTATTTCGCCTGGGGAGACGTCCGCACCCGCCCGTCCTTCCCCCGGATAGGCTACAAATGGGGCGAAAACCCGCAGGACGTGAAGGACATCGGAGACGACATAGCCGGAACGGAGTATGACGCTGCCACGGCCAACTGGGGAGAGGAATGGATGATGCCTACATTAGATCAACTGTGGGAGCTTATGAGAAATACCGACTGGCACTGGACGTACCAGGGAGGCAAACAGGGCATGCTCATCACGGGCAAGAACGGCGCCACCATCTTTATGCCCGCCGCCGGTTACAAGGGCGACACCGAGAAACCGATGGAGGCCGGAGAGACCGTTATGAGCTGGACGGCAACGGTGCACAAAGAAAACCGCTACAAGGCAGAGTGTACCCAGTTCAACAGCAAGGGCCTCTGGTACAGATTTGTAGAACGCCGCTTCGGCCTCACCGTCCGCCCCGTCTGCGCAAGGACGAAGTAAACAATACAGCCCGGGGCCAAAAGGTTCCACAGCCATTATCGCCACGGATTCCCCTACCTTGCAGGGGAGGGGGGGCCGGAGGGATTATTCGATTGCGTCAGCGTACAGGCGGCGTCCGCGTCGGCGGCATCGGCATTGCCGTCGCTCACGGCCGTCATCTCAAGACACAGGCCCATATAGCAGCTGTAACATCTTATCCCTCACAGTTCCCCCTTACATTATAATATATATATACGCGCGCGAAGGCGTGCGCGCTCAGAACCTGAATCCGTAGGCAAGGCGCATCCGCCACTTGTTGCTCTGAATGTCCAGATGCTCCTTGCCGCCTATATCCGTGAAGTAATACACCCCGCTCAGGGCCAGGAACTGGTTCCTGCGCACCTCATAGACGATGGCGGCGCGCGAGGTGACGATGACGTCGGGCACGTGGTACTCCATCCTAACGCGGGCCGAGTCATTGGTCAGCGCCGTGTGGTTATAGACGATTAACGTGGGCAGGACGGAGAGGTGAATCAGCCACCCACGGCCCGGCACGCAGTTGTAGCCGTATCCGCAGCCCAGCCCCAGGTTGGCTATGCGCAGGCGTATCTCGTAGTCGCCGCTGTAGCGGGCATGCTGCGTCTGAACGGAAGCGGCCAGCATCCAGCTGCCGGCCGAGCGGCGCTGAATGTAACCCTGCGTCATGGCAGCCGGGTATGAAAAGCGGCGGTGGTTGAAGACGAAGTATCCGCTGGCGTTGAGCGTGCGCATAAGCATGTTGCCGGCGGGCAGGTCGAGACGGGGCTGCCCCATCTCCTCGTAGTATCCGGTGTAGTTCCTGGCCTCCTGCCATATCAGGTCGCCGCCGTAGTGCTTGCCGTAATAGACCAGGCCCAGTTCGTAGTCGCGGTATCGGCCCAGCAGCTTGGCGGGGTTCAGGGCCAGGGCCAGCGATACGCCCAGATAGTTGACGCCCAGGCTCAGCGTAGATTTATAGTCGCTGCGCAGGCGCGAGTGCAGGTGCAGCCCGTCGTAAACGCCCTCCACGTCGAAGCGCGAGCCCGCCACGTTGTAGCGAGCCGTTACCGTGAAGCGCGTAGGGGGCCTCATGACGTAGCTTGTGTCAACATCCGCCCGGCGGTAGCGCATCAGCATCAGGCTGTCCACAAACAGCGCCTGGCGAACCAGCCTCCGCTGCGCCGATGCAGGCAGAACGGCCCCGCACAGGGCCAAAGCAAGGAGTAATATGCGTGAAATTTGACTCATTAGACTGCAAAATTACAAAAAACTATGCAGAATACCGATTATTCTTCGTAATTTTGTAGCCCGCCGGGCCCAAAAAACGTCCGCCCGAGGCCCGCCGGAAACCTAAATGGAATGAAAATGAAAGAAAATACACCGAACCAGAACCCCAGGGAGCGTGCAGGCATACTGGACAGGCCCCTGCCCGCCACCGTCGTCTGCCTGCTGGCCGCCTACGCGGCCTTCACCCTGACGCGCGCGGCCTTCCTCATCACCAACTGGCACATCTACGCCGGCACCCTCAGCCCCGCCCACACGCTCGGACTGTTCCGCGCCGGCCTCATCTTCGACACCACCGCCATACTCTACCTCAACGCGCCCGTCATACTGCTCCTGCTCCTGCCGCTGCACCGCAAGGAGCGGCCCCTCTACTACCACATCGTGAGGCTGCTCTACGTCGTGCTCAACATGGCGGGCCTGGGCGCCAACCTCATCGACTGCGTGTACTTCCCCTTCACCGGCAAGCGCACGACGGCCAGCGTCGTCCAGGAGTTCGCCAACGAGGGCGCCGGGGGCCTGGGCAGCATCATCGCCGGGCAGGCCGCGCGCCACTGGCCCCTGGTGGTGCTCTTCATCATCCTGGGCGTGTGGATGTGGAAGTGCTTCCGCCCCCGTCCGGCCCGCGCCCGCCGGCCGCAGGGCCTGCTGGCCTACTACTGCCTGCGCACGGTGGTCTTCCTGGCCGCAATACCCCTGGTTGTCATTGCCATACGCGGCGGCGTGGGCAAGTCAACGCGCCCCATCACCATCAGCAACGCCAACGAGTATGCCAACCGCCCGGCCGAGACGGGAATCATACTGAACACCCCCTTCAGCATCATGCGCACGCTCAAGAAGACGCCCTTCCAGGTGCCCGACTATATGGACGACGACCGCGCCGCCCAGCTCTTCAACCCCCTGCATGAGCCGGCCGACAGCCTGGCCTTCACGCCACGCAACGTGGTGGTCATCATACTGGAGAGCTTCAGCAAGCAGCACTTCGGATTCTACAACCGCACGCTCCGAGGCGGCACGTACCGGGGCTTCACGCCCTTCCTCGACTCGCTGTGCAACAACGCCGCCCTCACCTGGCGCTATTCCTACGCCAACGGGCGTAAGAGCATAGAGGGAATGCCATCCGTGCTGAGCGGACTGCCCAACTACGTGGAGCCGCTCTTCCTGACCCCCGCCTCGCTGAACCACCTGAGCGGACTGGCCCGCGAGCTGGGCGAGAACCGGGGGTACACCACCGCCTTCTTCCACGGCGCACAAAACAGCTCCATGGGATTCCACGCCTTTGCCCGGGCCACCGGCTTCCAGCGCTACTACGGCCGCACCGAGTACAACAGCGACCCGCAAACGGCCGGCGACGACGACTTCGACGGCACGTGGGCCATCTGGGACGAGGAGTTCCTGCAGTTCTACTCGCGGAAGATGAGCGAGCTGCCCCAACCCTTCATGACCGCCGTCTTTACGGCCTCGTCGCACGACCCCTTCCGACTGCCCGAACGCTACGAGGGACAGTTCCCCGAGGGGGAAAGCCCCCTGCAGCGCTGTGTGGCCTACAGCGACAACGCCCTGAGGCTCTTCTTCCGGCAGGCCAGCAGCCAGCCCTGGTTCGACAACACCGTGTTCGTCATTACCGCCGACCACACCAGCCAGCAGATCGACCCCTTCTACACCACATCGCTCGGCAACTACTGCGTGCCAGTCATCCTGTATGCGCCGGCCGACACCACCCTGCGCGGCTACGATGAGGAGAAAATAATCCAGCAGGCAGACATCATGCCCACCCTGCTCGGCCTCTTGCACTACGACCGCCCGTACGTGGCCTTCGGGCAAGACGTGTTGCACACGCCAGCGCCCGAGACCTTCGCCCTGCACTGGCTGCCCGAGTCGAGCGGCTATGAATACGTCAGCGGCAACTACCTGCTGCAGTTCGACGGCCGGCAGACCACCGCCGCCTACCGGTTCCGCACCGACTCGCTCCTGCACGACAACATACTCGCCACCATGCCCCCCGACACACTCACGTTGCTCGAGGAACAGATGAAGTCCGTCATACAGCAATACATGCAGCGCATGACGCAGGACAGGCTCGTACCCGGACGGTAAGAGGTTATCGGTTATAGGTTATAGGTTATCGGGAATAGGTTATCGGGAATCGATAATCGATAATTATGGGCGACCGGGGGCCAGGAGGCTCAGCGTAGGGGCCGCAGCGTCAGGGCCCAGTCCCAGTCGTCGGGCTTTTGGGGCAAAACCAGTTGGCCGCGGTCGTCGGCCGAAACGGTTTGGGGCTTCATGGCCTCGCCCGAACGTGGATTGAACCACGATACCCTGCATCTCTGCCCCGGGCGCAGCCCGAGCAGCAAGCCGGTGGCCCTGGAGCGGGCGTAGAAATACATCGCGTGGGTGCCGTCGGGCGTACGGGCCACCACGCAGGCCCGGCTGTCGGCCCGGAAGGTGCTGTCGCGGGGCAGTACGGGACTGAGCTGCCACCAGTTCAAGCCCTCCATGAAGCGGCGCAGGTGAATCATCTGGCGCGCACTCTCAAACTCCACCGCCTGGCTCCAATGCACAAGCTTGTCGGCTATGCTGATGCTGTCAACACCGTCATGCGAGGGCTGCTGAACGTCGTAGCTGCTCTGGTAGAGCCAGATGTCGATGGCGCCGTAGCCGTAGCCGAAGAATCCGCTCAGGTAGGATATCCAGCCCTGTGCGCGCGAGCCGAAATCCTTCGTCCACAGGTAGCAATAGCGCCCCTCGTAGTTTACCGAGGGACGGCGCGTAGTCCAATAGTCCCAAATCATGTCGGCGCGCTGCGTCTCAGTAAGCGAGGGGCTCCATTGCGCGGCCCAGAAGCTATGCCCCGTACGCCAGGCCACCACGTCGCTGGCAAACACCGACCGGCCGAATCCGAATGGCTCCGGCTCGCCGGGCTCCACCCCCTTTCCGGTGACGGATGTGTGCACCACATTCTCCTGATGTGCCGAAAGCGGATGCCCGTAGCAGTCGGCCGCGTGGATATACTCCGCCACACGCACCCAGGGATTGTCCCTCCAGTCGTACGGAGGGTTTTGCTGTCGCTCGGCATAGAAATCGTTGTCAACCTCCTGTGCCAGCGTCCACATTACGGGGTATGCGCCGAAGCGGGCCACCCAATAGCGGGCCATTCGGCGCAGCGCGGCGCGGTCGTGTACGAGCGGCTGCCGCATGCTGGCCGAAAAGAAGAACTCGGCATTGGCGTGAACCAGGCCCCGGTCTGCAATGTACTGGTAGTACTTGTCCGCGCGGCGGAAGCCCTCTATATCCTGCTGGTCAATGCGTCCGTCGGTCAAGTCGAAGGGCGACCCTATAGGTTCGCTCTGATACACGGTGAAGCCCTGCTCCACGCGCCGGTCAACGATATACCGGAAGTGCGACTGCGCCCCCGTCTGTCCGGCATGGGGCCCCGGCTCGTCGAGTTCCTCGGTGTACATGCCCCAATGGGTATCTCCGAGATAGAAAAACGGCGTCCCGTCGGCATACACCATGTACTTCAGTCCCTCCCGGGCCTGCACGAAGCCGTGGCGGTAGATGTCGAGCCGGCCGCGGTACGATACGCAGCGCAGCCGTCCGCTCAGTTCGTCGAGCGACTTATCACGGGCGCAGCGGGTGGTCCACGTCCAGCGGCCCTTCATCGTCGGCGCGAAACGCACCCGGAAGATATTGCCGCCGTCCCAAAACGCGGGGCGGACGAGCACCTGGCCCGTGGGCTCATGTACGAACCGCACGTCGATGTCAATATCGTCGGAGCCGTGGGTGCTGTAGTCCGTCGAGGAGGATAGTCTGATTTCCAGGACATGCCAGATCGGCACCGTTTCAGAATGTTCGGGTTCTGGAACATCCCTGAAATCTGCCGGAGGCATAGTCTGCGGCGCCGAACTACTGGTCATGGCGAAGGAATGGGATGCTGCCAATCCAGATATGGCCGAAAAGGCAACGGCGAGGATGTTTCTGATGCTGTTCATGTCGAAATTGCTCAATTTTCCTGCAAAATTAAAAAGAAAACATGGAAAATCAAAGCCAAAACGCCCTAAAATGGATTAAGAGCATAAAAAACCGCCGACCAGCGCACAGTATCGGCATTTTCCTACATTCGGGGAGTTGCAGGAATGGAAAAAACGACGTATCTTTGCCCCCGAAATCACTTTAAAATTCATAGATTCATGAAGAGAAACGGCTTAATCATGCTCGCGGCGGCAATATCGGCATTGCCGGCTACGGCGCAGCAGGACGGAGAGGGACTTGTCATCGACCGTCCTACCACCATCACCGATGTTTCCCAATATCAGGGTTCCGATGTAAGCTTCACGAACAGTGATTACTTCGACGAGGAATCCGGGGAATATGTATATTCGATGGGCAGCATTATCCTGGATGCGCCCGCGACGCCGCGGTGGCGGATCGGCAAGTTCAGGTTCCCGGTCAACTTCTTCGACTACGATGCGACGTACGACTACGAGTCGTTCGAGGAAAAAAGCCGCGTCTACCGGATAGCCAGCTTTCTGAACATGCGCACCGAGGTCGAGGCGGACAACATCGAGGTCCGCTTCAAGGACGCCGGGTCCGAGGAATGGATGTTCTTCAGCGTGCCCTACGACGTTAGGGTCGAGGATATCAAGGGCGGCATCGGGAACTGGGTCATACGCCGCTACGACGGCACAAACCGCGCGGCAGCTAAGGCAGAAGCCACCTGGGTGGATGTCCGGCCAGGCGAGACCCTCCGTGCGGGCGAGGGATACGTATTCATGAGAAACTATAATGCCCTCGAGTATGCGAGCGGGATAGACTGGGAAACCTATGTTGAGACGGAGGACGACTACGCCCTTGTTCTGCCCGCCGATGCTAACGAAACGAAGCAGAATCTCTTCCGCAGCGGCGACGTTACTGTCCAGCTGCGCCACTTCCAGAGTGACCGGCCCACGAATGCCGACTGGAACATGCTGGGCAACCCATATTCCACTTACTATGATGTCAGCGCGATACCGGAGAAGGCAGTTCTGTACGTCTGGGATGCCGACGACCAGCGATACCGCAAACTTCAGACCGGCGAACATAACGACGTGGTGCTGGCGCCAGGACAACCGTTCTTCGTTCAGGCCGGCGAGCTGTCGAAACTGACATTTCCCGCCAGCGGACGACGCACAGAGGGAACGATTGACTTCCCCGACGTTGACGAGGGCGGCGACGACGAATGGGACGACGACAACTGGAACGCAGACTGGGCAGAAATCCGCCGGAAAGGCAGAAGCGAAATCGGAACTGCCCTGAAGCGCGCCCGGGAAGCCAGACGGGCACTGAGTTCGGACTTCCAGCCCGAAAATCCCTATGATCCGGGAGCCAATTCATACAATCCGGCGACGGGCGAGGTAGTTTTCGATCTGATTCCTCCCCGAGGCATCCTCATTGCCGCCACTCAGCTTTTCGAGGTTACCGGCACGGCGCAGGAGGTGAAGAAGGTGACCGTGATGGCCCCGCCCGGAATGTTCTTCATGATGGGCCTGTTCTCGGGGTGCGAGGAAGTGGACATGAGCCAGAGCTACGGATTCACGACGGTGCCCGACCGGGCCTTCGCCTATATGATGAAACTCCGGAAGGTGGCGCTACCGTCCTGTGTGGAAAGAATCGAGGACGAAGCATTCGATTATTGCATGGCGCTGGAGCAGCTGGATCTCTATGCTCCCGTTCCGCCGAAGGTTTCGGCAGCTCTGTTTTCCAAGATGTTCAACAACGTGCAGGAATTGATAGTCCGCGTTCCGGAAGATGCCGTACAGGCATACAAACAGGCCGAAGTGTGGAAGGATCTTAACATTCAGGCGCTGAAAGCCGGTACTCAGGAACTGGTTACGGTGAAAATGAGCATACTGACGCCCGACGGCGCTGACGTTGCCGACAAATGCAACATCGTATGGCGCAACGGGAACGGGAATGTTATCGGCGTGGGCCCGGTCCTGGATGCCCAGACGCCCGGTACTGTCGTCAGCTACAGTGTGGGGTTGCCCGCAAGTCTGAACATGTACGAAGCGATCCCCGACGGGAGCATCACGGTTGCGGCGGGTGGAAACACGGTCAGCCTGCACATGACGCCGACCGGGAACATCGACATGGGGAGCCTCGACCTGAGCGGCTCAGTCGTGAGGCTCTCGTACAGCTTCGTGCCGTCAACATCGGAATCGGCGCGGCTCTTGCTGAGCGACGTGAAGATAGAAGCCGTGGACAAACTATCCGGCAAGGCGTTCACCGACGGTGTCTGCCAGGACAGTATCCTCGCCTTCAGCCAGACGCGCTTCCAACCGGGTCAGGTTATTGTCATCCGGGCGACGAGCCGCAGTGACCGGTTCGGCGAAGCTGTGACGGAGGCATCGGCCGACGATGAAGGAAACATCGAAACATCCCTGACGATACGCGAGTATGGTATATCCAGGATGAGATGCTCGCGCGACGACGGCGTGAACGGCATAATGGCAATCGTCTTCAACGCCGACGGGGCCAAAGTCGGGCGCTTCCCGGACAGCGGCAGCGTCATCGAGGTCGGCGGTCTGCCCGACGGAAACTACACGGTCGTCACGATGGAGGAGAATCAGTTCTTCAGCTTCGCCGCCACCCTGTCCGACCTCCGCGACAGCAAGCTGAAGGAGGGGACGGACTATGCGCGGACCGAGATTGTGATGACCTCGGGTACGATGCGCGAATACGAGGCCAGGGTCCCGAAGCTGGACGACGCGGTACTGTCGCAACTGGACGAGAGTAGCTACTTCGCCACTCAGGACCCCTCGATCACGCTCATGCAGACGGGGACGCTGAAGGCGAAGGTGGTATTCAAGCCCGAGATTGCGGCCAAGGCGGAGAGCGTCCGGCTGCAAATCGACATGCCCCAGGGTGTTCACTATCAGGATGGCTCCCTCATCAGTATGGACGGGACGAGTCAGCTCAGCGAGGGCGGTCGCCGGATTGTCGTGCCATATCATCCGGACGAGCAGGTCAGGATTTCGGTGGCGCCCGACGCATCCGGCACTTTCAGTATTAACGCCACGGTGCGGTACATGATGAACGGGGAACAGATCATCCAGCCCCTGGGCAGCGCGACGATGACCGTGGAGGGGATTAGCCTGAACCTGCTGTCCATCGTCAATGTTCCGGAAGTCCATCCCCACGGCTATGCCTTCGCCGGCAGCCAAGTCACTTTCTATGACGGCGAAAAAGTGATTGGGCGGACCACCGCGAAGAGCGACGGGCGGTTCGAGGCCGACGTGACGCTGACGCCGGACTACGACGACACGCACCATGCCGTATATGCAAAGATCGAAAACGGCGGACAGGCCATCATGACCGAGACGAGCCACATCACGTACGACAGGCAGGCATCGATGGTCCAGGCTGTGTCCATGGTATATCAGGGGCACCGAATCACATGGAATATGCAGAAGGGCACGGTTTCGCCCAAGTTCTACAGCATCGATCCGGAAAAGTCCCCGAGTACGACGTTCCAGGCAAGGCTCTTGAATCCGCAACCGGAAAATGAAACTAACCAAGTCTTCATCGTGGGGGCAAGTGACGGACTGGGATATGAGATACCGGCCGTTTGGGACGATGTTTCGCAGACCTATGTTGCCACGGCGGACTTCGACGGCTCGTATCGCGCGCCGGAATCTGTCGTCTTCAGCTACGATTACATAGGCCGGAATCCCAAGGACCGCAGCGCGCTGCTCCGGTCGGAATGCCAGTCACTCGTTGCCCTGAGCGACGCCCTCGCCGTAGGATACGACAAAACGCTGCAGCCCGGCGAGGTGCTCGAAGAGACAGAAGAGCGGGTGAGTTTCACCTTTACGAGCACCGGGCAGCCGGGTCTGACTTTCCGGGCTACGGCGCAGGTGGCTGATGCGGACGCAATCCTGGCGCTGCGGGGCGAACATCAGTTTATCCGCTATGGAAACGAAATGACGGCATGCGTGGAAGACGACGGGAAGAGCCTGAAGCTGTTCACGGTGGACCTGAACGCGCACGAGGCGATGAGCATCGAGATTGCGGTCTACGGCGAACGGGCCGCCGCGCCCATGAAGCCGAACGGGAAGTTCCGCGTCAGTGCCCTGGGCGTCATCAACGGCGTCGGCGAGGTGTCAAAAATGCTCAATCCGATACAGAACGGACTCGACGCCCTGAACGATTTGGACCTGAGCGACGCGTACCGGATAGAGATGCGCAACAGGCTGGTCACGATTGACGAATGGTGCGAATCCAATCTACGCGTCCTGAAAGCCGCCGTGGCAGCTACCTGCATCAGTGGGCAGCCGCGCGTGCCGGCCGGGCTGCAAGCCAGATTCGGGGATCAGATAGGCAAGCTGCAATACGATGCCGACAAAATGGTTAATGAGGAAATGCCGGCCGTGAGAAAGCTCTTCGAACGCGCCGTGGAATTCACGATCGGGCAGTATATGGTCGGACAGGCGATCGACGTCGTCGGAGGCAAGTTTGCCAAGCTCGCCGTCGGGAAGGGCGGAAAAGTGATGGCGAAGGTGGGGAAGATATCCGAGAAACTGGGCGGCGTGGAGCAAGTTACGAATGCTCTGGAAAACGCTGTATCCGACGCGATGGGCTGGATCGCCGGCGAGGCAATGAATCAGGCCCTGCCGAAGGACTTCAAGGGTATTAAGCAATACTATGATACCTGGACGGAGGAATGGTGGAATGACTGGCGCGGGAAAGCTAAGGCGCTGCTGAGCGAAATCGTAGCCTCGTACGACTGTGGCGACCTCAAGCCCCACGTCACCAAGCATCCGAAGACGGAACCCATCACGCCGATCGTCGATCCCTCGGGCTACGTTTACGATGGTGTCGCAGCGAACCGCGTGGAGGGAGCCACCGCCACGATTTACTACAAACCGGCCGAGGGCGGGGCAGAACAGATGTGGGATGCTGCCGAATTCGGGCAGGAGAACCCCCAAACCACCGACGGACAAGGCATCTACATGTGGAACGTGCCCCGCGGACTCTGGCAGGTCCGCTTCCAGAAGCCCGGCTATGAGCCCGCGCAGACGGACTGGCTGCCCGTGCCCCCGCCGCAGCTGGACATCGCCGTGAGCATGGTGAACCGCACCGCGCCCGAGGTGACCGCAGCCGAGGCCACGCCCGAGCACGTCACGATCCGCTTCTCCCGGTTCATGGACATGGCGAGCCTGGGCTCCGTCAGCGTGAAGCAGAACGGGAACATCATCGCGGGCACCCTGGAGGCCATGAACGGAGAGCTGGGCCGCGCGGACCACGTCCGTTTCCGCCCGTCGCAAACCATAACTGCCCCGCAGGTGGAGCTCATCGTCCCGACGGAAGCGCGGAGCTATGCCGGCACGCCGATGCAGGCAGACTACGATGAGGTTCTGCCCGTACGCACGCCGATCGAGAGCCTTCTCGTGGAGGAAGGTGCCGCCATCGGGCTCGGACAGGAGGGAACCGTCCAGGTTCTTGCCAGCCCGGCGCAGGCGGTGGCAGGCCGGAAGCTCAAGGTCGGCATCCTGACGCCCATTCTGGAGCAGGCGGAATCCGAGATTACCTTCGACGAGGCGGGACGGGCAGAAGTCACACTGCGAGGTATCCTGCCCGGCACGGCGGACATAGTATTGGCAGTGGCGGACATGGAGGCGAGGGCCACGGTGGAGGTGAAGTACAGCCTGACGGGCATCGTCTCGCGCCCGATTGCGAACATCGCCGACGGCACGGTGGTCGGACCGGGCTCCAGCGTCATGCTCTTCAGCTCGACGCCCGGTGCAACGATCTACTACACGACCGACGGCAGCTGCCCCTGCGACTCGGGGACCCGCCTGACGTATACCGGACCGGTGGAGATAACGGGCGAGATGACGATTCAGGCCATCGCCGTCCGGGAGGGCATGGAGGACAGCGAGGTCGTGACGCTCCACTACACGGTGGGCGACGGACTGGGCGTGGACGGACAGACGGCAGGCGAGGTCATCCTCAGCCAGGACTACTACGACATGAGCGGCCGCCGCGTCATCCTACCCCTGCGCCGCGGAATGTATATCCAAGTGCGGCGCACGCCAAACGGTATCCGGTCGGAGAAGATCCTGATCCGGTAGGCGCTCTCTTGAAGGCGATTTGGATAGTTTCTGATTCTGAAATTGGAAAAACGGCATCGAAATAGCCTGTCCCGAATCCGGGGCAGGCTATTTTGACATCAAAATTCGTCCAACCGGAATTTCCAGAGCGGAAATTGATGTCAATTTTCCTCCATCCGGATTTCAGACTACGGAAATTGATGTCAATTTTCCTCCATCCGGTTTTCAGACTACGGAAATGGACGTCAAAATATGATGTTCGGGATTTCGGACTACCCGTCCCGGCACCGGAATGGGTACAAAAAAACGCGCGTGTACATAAAATCTATACACGCGCGTATGTCCGGGATTCCGATACTGCCTCAATAGCTGCGGGCGATGAGCACCCGGAACTTGGCGGGCTTCCCGCTGACCATGTCCACGCCCGGCGTCTGCTCCACTCCGAAGGGCACACAGCGTATGGTGGCCTGCGTCTCCTCCTTTATGCGTGCCTCCGTCTCGGCCGTGCCGTCCCAGTGGCAGAGGAAGAAGCCCCCGTCCTTCACACGCTCCTTGAACTCCTCGTAGTCCTCGCACTCGTAGATGTGAGCATCGCGGAAGCGGCGAGCCTTCTCGAAGATGTTCTGCTGTATGGTGTCCAGCAGTTCCTTTACGTACTCGGCAATGCCTTCCAGGGGGCGCGTCTCCTTCTCCAGTGTGTCGCGGCGCATAACCTCGACCGTACCGTTCTCCAGGTCGCGAGCGCCCAGCACGAGCCTCACCGGAACACCCTTCAGCTCATAGTCGGCAAACTTGAATCCGGGCCGTTTGTTATCGGCGTTGTCATACTTCACGCTTATGCCGTAGCCTTTCAGCTTCTCAATCACGGGAGCCACAGCCTCGTCAACCGCAGCCACCTGCTCGGGCTTGCCGCCGATGGGAATTATAACCACCTGCACGGGAGCCAACGCGGGCGGCAGCACCAGTCCGTTGTCATCCGAATGCGTCATGATGAGCGCGCCCATCAGGCGGGTGCTCACTCCCCAACTGGTAGCCCATGCATACTCAGGCTTGTTCTCACGGTTGAGGAACTGCACCTCAAAGGCGCGACCGAAGTTCTGCCCCAGGAAGTGGCTCGTGCCGCTCTGCAGCGCCTTGCCATCCTGCATCATAGCCTCGATAGTGTACGTGTCCAGCGCGCCCGCAAAGCGCTCGGTTTCACTCTTCACGCCCTGAACCACGGGCACCGCCATGTAGTTTTCCGCAAAATCGGCATAAACCTTCAGCATCTGCTGCGCGCGCAGCTCCGCCTCCTCGCGGGTGGCATGCGCCGTATGTCCCTCCTGCCACAAGAACTCACTGGTGCGCAGGAACAGACGCGTGCGCATCTCCCAGCGCATCACGTTGCACCACTGGTTAATCAGCAAGGGCAGGTCGCGGTAGCTGTGAATCCAGTTCTTGAACGTATTCCATATAATCGTCTCGCTGGTGGGGCGTATGATGAGCTCCTCTTCCAGCCGTGCGGCCGGATCCACCACCACCCCGTCGCCGGTTTCGTTCGTCTTGAGCCGGTAGTGGGTCACCACTGCGCATTCCTTGGCAAAACCCTCTACGTGCTCAGCCTCCCGCGAGAGGAAACTCTTAGGAATCAGCAGGGGGAAGTATGCGTTCTGCACCCCCGTCGCCTTGAACATATCGTCAAGTACGCGCTGCATCTTCTCCCATATCGCATATCCGTAGGGCTTAATGACCATACACCCGCGCACGTCAGCCTGCTCGGCCAAGTCCGCCTTCACTACCAGCTCATTGTACCACTTGCTGTAGTCCTCACTTCTCTTCGTCAGAAATTCCAATTCTTTTGCCATATACTATGTTTATGATATTTATCAGCACTATTCCGCACCGTTTTCAGATAAAACGGTGCAAAATTACGAAAAAAACGCGGATTTTGCTCCAGTATCGGGAAAAAGTTGTACCTTTGCGGCAGAAAAAGTGAAATAACAATATTTTTTTTAATTAAAACTTGAAATTATGAAAGGAATGAAGTTAACAATGGGAGCACTGGCCATTGCCATGGTGCTCTCGGGATGCGGAAGGATGAGTAACACTGGCAAGGGAGCTCTCATCGGCACAACAGCAGGCGCAGCAGCCGGCACGGGACTCGGAGCCCTCATCGGAAAGCTCACAGGAAACACCAAAATGGGTGCAGGCATTGGCGCAGCAGCCGGAGCCGCAGTGGGCGCAACAGCCGGAACACTCATTGGCCGCAAGATGGACAAGGCAGCCAAGGCCGCTGCAGCAGTTGCCAATGCCGAGGTTGAGACAACAACCGACGGCAAGGGACTCGAAGCCGTAAAGGTGACCTTCGACAACGGCATACTCTTCTCTGTAGGTAAAGCAGCTCTCACAAGCAAGGCACAGGGCTCGCTCCAGCAGTTCGCCAAGAATGTGCTCAATGTCTATACCGACTGTGACGTGGCCATTCTTGGTTTCGCCAGCAGCGACGGTTCAGATGCCACCAACCTCACCCTGAGCCAGAATAGGGCTGCAGCCGTTAAGAACTATCTCACCGGCACATGCGGCGTACAGAGTTCTCAAATCAAGAGCACTGAGGGCTACGGCGAGGATCCCCAGTACCTGATTATGGACGCCAATGGCAAAGAGGACCGCAACGCCAGCCGCCGCGTGGAAGTTTACCTGTATGCCAGCGACGCCATGATTGCAGCCGCCAATGCCGGCACGCTCCAGTAATATTTCTCAGAGCAATGCTGCCTGCCCGGCAAGTTGCAGCAACCATTCTCAGTACAATGTCACCCTGAAAATACAGACAAGTCTATAGGTGAAGATACTACTGAAGATACAAAAGATATTGCAAAGGATTGTACTCCTCTTTTTCGGGAGTACAATCCTTTCTGTTATCATCTATCGCTGGTGTCCGGTCTATCTGACACCACTCATGCTCATCCGGTGCACCCAGCAGATGGGCCGCGGAGAGCAGATTAAGCTCCGCCACCACTGGGTGCCACTCGACTCCATGTCTATCTACCTCCCCGTTGCAGTCATGGCCAGTGAAGACCAACGCTTCCTTAACCACCACGGATTCGACTTCACCGAAATCAATAATGCCGTAAAGGAAATGCAAAAAGGCAAGCGCCGGCGCGGGGGAAGCACAATCAGCCAACAAACGGCCAAAAACGTCTTCCTCTGGCCCTCGTCCAGTTGGTTGAGAAAGGGTCTGGAGGCCTATTTTACCATACTTATCGAACTGGTTTGGGGGAAAGAACGCATAATGGAGGTCTATCTGAACTCCATTGAGATGGGCAACGGAATTTACGGTGCAGAAGCTGTCGCCCAATGGCACTTTCATCGCTCGGCATTGGAACTAACCCGACCCGATTGCGCACTCATCGCAGCCACCCTACCCAATCCATTGAAATTCAATAGCCAATCTCCGTCAGACTACATGCTAAAAAGACAGACTTTTATTATGAAACAGATGCGTCATATAGACATTTTTCCCCGAAAACAGAAAAAAAGATAGGCTAAAACGCACTTTTTGTTATGTACACTTTGCATTTTGCCCAAAATTTATTATCTTTGCGCTCGAAAATCATCTGTTTTAGATATGTTGGAGATATTTTTTCGAACTCATCAGTTTTTATTGGAGCATACTGAGGCTCTTGTGCGACGTGCATTGATGGACGAAATCGATTGGCGCGCTCGCCTAATCGGTATTAAGGGTAGTCGTGGAGTAGGAAAAACAACTTTCTTGCTGCAATATGCACGTGAGAATTTTGGTACCAGAGACCGCAGGTGTCTCTATATCAACATGAATAATTTCTATTTCCAAGGCACAAGTCTGTTCGATTTCGCATGTGAGTTCCAAAAGGTCGGCGGTCAAGTCTTACTTATTGACCAAGTCTTCAAGGATCCGGATTGGAGCCATCAGCTGCGGATGATATACGACCGCTGTCCGAAGCTTCATGTGGTATTTACAGGCAGTAGCGTAATGAGGCTGAAGGAGGAAAATCCCGAACTGAACGGCATTGTAGCCAGCTACAACCTGCGCGGATTCTCCTTCCGCGAGTATCTGAACCTGAAGGCAGGCCTCAACCTGCGTTCCTACGGCCTCAGGGAAATACAGAACCGCCACGAGCGCATCTCGCAGGAAGTCATGGCGCAGATTAATCCGCTCGACCATTTCAAGAGCTATCTCCATCATGGATATTATCCGTTCTTCCTGGAGAAGATCAATTTCTCTGAGAACCTCCTGAAGACCATGAACATGATGATTGAAGTTGACATACTGCTCATCAAGCAAATTGAGCAGAAGTATCTGGGCAAGATAAAGAAGCTGCTCTATCTGTTGGCCATCTCCGGCACAGGAGCACCAAACGTAAGCCAGCTGGCTACCGACATGCAGACATCGCGTGCTACGGTAATGAACTACATAAAATACCTGAGTGATGCGCGCCTAATTAACATGGTTTACCGGGTGAAGGAGAATTTCCCCAAGAAGCCGGCCAGCCTGCTCATGCACAACACAAACCTCATGTTTGCGATGACTCCTGGCAACGTGGACGAGCTTACTATGTACCAAACGTTTTTCCAGAATGCTTTGTGGGGCCGTCATGACGTGCGTATGGGCGATCGTAGCAGCACGTTCCTTGTTGACGGTAACCAGCGTTTCCGTATTTGCGAGGAGCCGCCGCGTCGCCGCAGCACGGACGTGATTTATGCGCTGCCGGATGTGAATGAGGGTCAGGGGCAGGAGGTTCCCCTGTGGATGTATGGATTCCTTTATTAGGCTCAAGGCCTCATAGGGGAGCAGGAGGCTTCCCCTGCCGGGATATATGGGGTTCCCATATATTCGGGATTACGTACCCTGCCTGTCAAATGGACTAACGGGGGTGAGGCATTAAAGGACCTGGAAATGGAGCCATTTAAGGAAATGAAATGATGTCATTATACGCCCAGTAAAGGAGCCACTAGAGCAAATGATTCCATTTATACGCCCAGTAAAGGAGCCGCTAAAGTAACTGGATCCACTAACCGCCCTGGTGGCATTGATGCAACTGGAAAAGGACAGAATAGATACAGGTAAAAAGAACATAAACGGCTTAATGAACTATAATAGATACAGGTAAAAGGAATATAAACGACTTAATGTATAAGGTATTAAGAACAATGTCAAAAAAGAAATTTATCACCTGTGATGGTAACGAGGCTGCAGCT
>CAMJQA010000042.1 GCA_946407895.1 uncultured Prevotellaceae bacterium | reverse complement strand
TGATGGTGCGAACCATCTGGCTGGTGTAGCTGTTCTCGTT
This sequence comes from uncultured Prevotellaceae bacterium, assembly GCA_946407895.1. GTDB lineage: Bacteria > Bacteroidota > Bacteroidia > Bacteroidales > Bacteroidaceae > Physcousia. The sequence continues at coordinate 30,544 of CAMJQA010000042.1, read as the reverse complement.
GTCGTACCAGCTAACAACCTGTACCTGATAGGTCTCCTCGTCGATCTTGCTAACCATTGTCTGTGTAGCGTCGAAGAGGCTGCCGTACTTCATGCCAATGATGTCGCTGCTTACAATCTGATCCTCGGTGTAGCCGAAGCTCTCAGTGCCTGCAGCCTTCATAGCGGCGTTGATGCCCTCAACGGTAACGTCCTTGCCCTTGACAACGGCAACCAGGATGGTGGTAGAGCCGGTGGGAGTGGGAACGCGCTGTGCAGAACCGATGAGCTTGCCGTTCAGCTCGGGAATAACCAGGCCGATAGCCTTGGCAGCACCCGTTGAGTTGGGAACGATGTTGCAAGCACCGGCGCGGCTGCGGCGCAGGTCGCCCTTGCGCTGAGGACCGTCGAGAATCATCTGGTCGCCCGTGTAGGCGTGGATGGTGCTCATGATACCGCTCTGGATGGGAGCATAGGCGTTCAGGGCAGCAGCCATGGGAGCCAGGCAGTTGGTGGTGCAGCTGGCGGCGCTGATGACGGTGTCTTCCTTCTTCAGGGTCTTGTGGTTAACATTGTAAACGATAGTGGGGAGGTCGTTGCCTGCGGGAGCAGAGATGACAACCTTCTTGGCACCTGCCTGGATGTGAGCCTCAGCCTTAGCCTTGCTGGTGTAGAAACCGGTGCACTCCAGAACGACGTCAACGCCCAGCTGACCCCAAGGCAGCTCGGCAGCGTTGGGCATAGCATAGATGGTAATCTCCTTACCGTCAACGATGATAGAGTTCTCTGTAGCCTCAACCGTGTGCTTACCCTCACCGAACTTGCCGGCGAAACCGCCCTGAGCGGTGTCATACTTCAGCAGGTGAGCCAGCATCTTGGGGCTGGTCAGGTCGTTGATTGCAACTACTTCATAACCTTCTGCCTCGAACATCTGACGGAAAGCGAGGCGACCGATACGGCCGAAACCGTTAATAGCGACTTTTACGTTTGCCATTTTCTTTTGTCTTTTAATTAAATGTTTAAAAATATGTGTTTATAAACTCTGTCTCTTGTCATCCGCAATTACAATGGTGAGCGCTCTTACAAGCTGCCACAAGCAGTATGATTAGCCACCAAAATGAAGCATAAAACAACTTTTTCACCATTTTTTTCCTTAAATTGCGTGCAAAATTACAAAAATCTTTTTATATTCGCAGTCGAAAACCAAATTTATTTTCATTTTTATGGCAAATTGTAGTTTTATTCAAGAGTTCAAAGCCTTCGCAATGAAGGGTAATGTGATGGACATGGCTGTCGGCGTTATCATCGGCGGCGCGTTTGGTAAGATTGTAACGTCGCTGGTAAACGACGTGCTCATGCCTCTTGTGAGCCTTGCTACTGGTGGCATCGATTTTACCAACCTGTTTGTAAATCTCAGCGGTAGCGACAAGTACGAGACGCTGGCTGCAGCCCAGGAGGCAGGTGCCTCGGTGCTGGCATACGGTCAGTTCATTCAGAACATCGTTGACTTCCTGATTGTAGCGTTCTGTATCTTCCTTATGCTGAAGGGCATCAACAAGATGAACCAGAAGAAGGAAGAGGCTCCCGCTCCTGCTCCCGAACCCAGTGCAGAGGAGAAGCTGCTCGGCGAGATTCGCGACCTGCTGAAGAACAAGTAAGAATAAAGTCCGATGGGCCACTATGCATAATAATGGCCCATCGTCTTTTTGCACATTATTTATTTTATTACATTATTTAATTTAAAAGAAAGGAAATCCCATGAAGAAGTATCTTGCAGAAATGGTGGGAACGGCAGTGCTGGTTCTCATCGGTTGTGGAGTTGCTGTCAGCCTGAACTGCACCAGCGACTGTAGTGCGGCCTACAATGCCGCCAGTGTTATCGGCACCGCAATGGCCTTTGGCCTGGCCGTAGTGGCTATGGCCTATACCATAGGCGGCATCAGCGGTTGCCACATCAATCCGGCCATCACCCTGGGCTGCTACTGCTCGGGCCGCATCGGTGGCAAGGACGCCCTGATGTATGTCATCTTCCAGTGCATTGGCGCATTCATCGGCAGCGGCATCCTCTTCGCCCTCACAAATGGCGTTGAAGGCCTGGCCGGCACGGGCGCTAACGACCTGCAGAGCGGCGTGGGCGTTGTATCAGCCTGCATAGCCGAGTTCGTCTTCACCATGATCTTCGTGCTGGTCGTACTGGGTACTACCGACGAGAAGAAGGGTGCCGGCAACCTGGCCGGCCTGGCTATTGGTCTGTCGCTCATCCTGATTCATCTGGTTTGCATCCGCTATACGGGCACCAGCGTAAATCCTGCGCGTTCTCTGGCTCCCGCCATCTTCCAGGGCGGCACGGCATTGCAGAACCTGTGGATCTTCATTGTATGCCCGCTGCTGGGCGGTGCATGCGCAGCAGGTGTGTGGAAGGCAATCAGCTGCGACTGCGGTAAATGCGAGAAGTAAACAAGAGAAACCAACTATGGGGCTGCGACCGTTTTGCAGCCCCACTTTTATTTCCAAAAGACAAATAATCAATCTGTCCGTCTGTCTATGAAAAGAGCAATACTGTTTTACACATTCTGCCTGGCTGCCTTCTTGCACGCCCAGGCATATAGCAGTATAATGGCCAACCTGGTCAAGGGGGAATACGGAGGGAAGGCCGACAGCCTGGCTTACGTTCTCATAGAACAGTTCATGAACAAGGTGAAGGGCACATTCTGGTCAACGCCAAAGGATGTGGAAAGGGGGAGCAAGTATATTTACTGGCAGCAGGCACATGCCATGGACGTGCTGGTATATGCCTATGAGCGCCACAAGGGCGACACCACAGGGCTGGCCAATGATTATTATATGTATATGAGGCATTGGTACCAGAGCAGGGCCAATAACTACTCGGGCGGCTCTACAGGGTTTGAGAATCCATACACCGACGATATGTGCTGGATATGCCTGACGCTGATGCACATGACCGAGGCAACGGGCATGGCAAGCTATGCCAATACGGCACGCTCCGTCTTCAACAATGCCATAATGAAGCGCGCGGTGGAGGACGAAAAGGGCCTCTGGCTGCCCTGGAACGACAGCAAAGACGCCGGTCCGAATGCCTGCACCGTAGGCCCGGCCTGCCTGCTGGCTGCAAAACTGTACCTGAAACATGGCGACGAGAAGTACCTGACCTATGCAGAGAAGTTCTACACCTTCATGCAGAATAACATCTGCAAGTCGGACGGCAGGGTAGAGGAGCCACCGCTCACCTATACGCAGGGCACCTTTGGCGAAGCCTGCCGCCTGCTGTATCATATCACCGGCAAGGCTGTCTACAAGAGCAAGGCCGCCCTGTACATCAACTATGCATTCACCGATGGCCGCTGCACCAGCAACGGACTCTTGCGCGACGAGGGCAGCAGTATGGATCAGAGCATCTTCAAGGCCGTGCTCATACCCTATGCCGTTAACTTCTGCCTGGATGAGGATATGCCACTTTCCTATCGCCGGAACCTGACTACCTTGCTCCAGAAGAATGCCAATTCCCTGTGGAAGAACCTCGACAAGGACAGCTATCCGGCCATGTATTGCCCCTATTACTGGGGCAAAGCCTATGACAGCAGCAAGACAGCCTCGATGGGCGCAATGGCCAGCGGCGCTTCGCTGATGGAGAATGTGACCCGCCTCTGCATCGGGCTGACAACGCCCGATGAGGGCAATGACATAGAGATTCCCTATCAGCCAAAGCCCCAAAAAGCTACCGGCATCTACCGCCTCGATGGTCAGCTGGTTCGCAGTAATGCGGGCGATACGGCTGGCTTGCCTGGCGGGCTGTACATTATAAATAATAAAAAAGTTATTCTGCGATGATGTCATTCAGAAAGTTCTCATTTGCTGCAATCCTGATCCTTTGCCATACAGCTTGTCTTTTAGGCAAAAGGCTTCCTGTCGTAGCCCCCGAGAAGGTAGGCCTGAGCTCTGTCCTGCTGCAGCGGGCTGACTCAGCCATTATGCAGGCTATATCCGAAGGCCAGATTCCCGGAGCCGTATTGGCTGTAGTGCGTCATAACAAAATCGGTTATCTGAAGGCCTATGGCAATAAACAGGTGTGGCCCGAGAAGATACCTATGGATACGGGCACCGTCTTCGACATGGCATCATGCAGCAAGTCTATGTCCACAGCCATCTCGGTACTCATCCTATGCCAGGAAGGCAAGATAAGGCTGCTCGACCCTGTAAGCCTTTACATTCCTGGTTTCCAGAACTGGACGGATGCCGATGGAGAAACAACGACTATCCGCATACAGCACCTGCTCACCCACACTTCGGGCCTGCCGGCTTATGCGTCGGTAAGCGAGCTGGAAAAGAAGTACAGCGTTCCCAATCCCGACGGGCTGATAGAGCATATCTGCAATATGAAGCGCCAGTTCGAGCCCGAAACGAGCTTCCGCTATAGTTGTCTGAACTTTATCACCCTCCAGCGTATAGTCGAGAAGGTGAGTGGCCAGTCGCTGCGCGACTTTGCACGCAGTCATATCTTCGGTCCACTCGGAATGGATTATACTGATTACATTCCCTGTGCACCAGATGAAAAGGGCGTCTGGCGGAATACCGACGAACCCTATTGGGCCCGTTTGATGCCACAGGGAAAAGACTGGCGGAGCATCGTGGCCCCCACTACGCGTCAGTCCGACGGAACGGTGCTTTGCGGTATGGTTCACGACCCCCTGGCACGTATTATGAATGGTGGCATTAGCGGTAACGCCGGAGTGTTTACCTCGGCCGAGGACGTAGCCATTCTCTGTGCAGCCCTGCAGAACAATGGAGAGTGGGACGGCAAGAGAATCCTCAGCCCTCTGTCTGCGAAACTGCTCCGCACCGTGCCCCGCTTTGCAGAACCGTTCGGCAGAACCTATGGATGGGATAACTATAGTGCCTATGCATCGTGCAACGGCGACCTCTTCTCATCTCAGACGTACTGTCATACCGGCTTCACCGGAACAGAGATTGTCATCGACCCCGTTACCGACTGCAGCGTAATCATGCTCATCAATGCGGTTCATCCCGATGAAGGGCATGGCGTAGTGCGCCTTCGTTCTATAGTCAGCAATGCCGTGGCAGGAAGTATAATAGGCGAGTGAGAGTCACATACATAATGAGCAGCATCAGAAGGCTGAGATATCATTTGAAATAGGTAAAAAGATTTATAAATACACAAAAAGAGAAAGAAACAGATGGGTGGTTTTTTTGGATTAGTATCAGAACGTGAATGTGCAACAGAACTGTTCTATGGCACAGACTATCAGTCGCACCTGGGAACCCGACGCGGCGGTATGACTACTTACAGCGCCGATGAGGGCTTCATGCGCAGCATTCACAATCTGGAGAGCACATACTTCCGTTCGCGCTTCGAACCGGAACTTGGAAAATTTGTGGGTCGCTCCGGCATCGGCATCATCAGCGACACCGACGCACAGCCCATGCTTATGAACTGTCACCTGGGCCGCTTTGCCCTGGTCACCGTTGCTAAGATAAACAACCTGGAGGAACTGGCTCAGCAGCTCCTGAACGAAAACATGCACCTTTCAGAGTTCAGCAGCGGGCGTATCAACCTGACCGAGCTTGTAGGACTGCTCATCATCAAGGGGCGAACCTTCGTAGAGGGCATTGAGAACGTTTACCGAAACATAAAGGGCAGCTGTTCGATGCTGCTCCTCACAGAAAACGGCATTATCGCGGCCCGCGACTCTTGGGGGCGTACGCCTATCGTAATCGGACAGAAAGAGGGAAGCATGGCCGTTACAAGCGAGTCATCGGCATTCCCTAATCTCGGGTACGAGACGGTCGGATACGTGGGGCCGGGCGAAATCATTCATATTAACTCGCACGTAAAGACTCAGTTGCGCAAGCCAAACAAAGGCATGCAGATTTGCTCCTTCCTGTGGGTATATTACGGATTCCCCACCAGCTGCTATGAAGGGCGGAATGCCGAGTGCGTGCGCAACGAATGCGGCCGTGTTATGGGCCGCGAAGATGATACCGAGGTGGATTACGCCTGCGGAATACCTGACAGCGGAGTAGGTATGGCCGTGGGCTATGCTGAGGGGCACGGGTGTCCCTACCAGCGCGGAATAAGCAAATATACCCCTACATGGCCCCGTTCATTCACACCGCGCGACCAGTCAATGCGTAACCTTGTGGCCAAGATGAAGCTCATCCCTAACCGCGAGGTGCTCGAAGGCAAGCGCATGCTCTTCTGCGACGACAGTATCGTACGAGGCACCCAGCTCAGGGACAATTCCAAAGAACTCTTCAAGCTTGGAGCCCGAGAGGTACACATGCGCATCGGTTGTCCCCCGCTCATATATGGCTGCCCCTTCATAAACTTCACGACGAGCAAGACCGATCTGGAACTCATCACTCGCCGAATCATCAAGGAGTTTGAGGGCGACATGAACAAGAATGTAGCCGCATACGGTGTTACGGACTCGCCCGAGTATAAACGCATGGTTGCCGAGATAGCCAGGCAACTGAACCTCACCTCCCTGAAGTTCATCAAGCTGGAAACGCTCGTCCAGGCCATCGGACTTCCGAAAGAGCGCATCTGCACTCATTGCTTCGACGGCTCATCGTTCTACACCCTTAATGAGGTGAATGAGCCCGGCGATGCGTGGCACATCCCGTTCCCAAAGAGTGAAGACGACAAAGAAGGTAAAACCAATTAACAGCACTAAATGATATGAAGAAGTTTTTTCCCTTAATACTGCTGACCTTCCTGTTTGCAGGATGCCGCAGCGGCAAACAGGCTGCCCTCAACGACTTGCGCGGCCTGACTACTGAAATCGAGCAGAATGCCACATCGTTCAACTTCGATGAGTGGCTGAAGGAGCAGAAGAAGTTCGAGAAGATAAGTAAGCGGCTTGATAAGTATGAATACTCGGCTGCCGAGAACCACGAGATTGGCGAACTGAAGGGCCAGTGTGTAGGTTATTTTGCCAAGGGCGTCTTGGGCAAAGCCAGTAACAAAATCATTGATGCTGCCAACCAGATACAAGGCATTGTTGACGGCGTTAAGAAAGTCCTGACTCCATAGCATAATAGCATAAGACGCATTTATGGGAAGTCGTCATAAGGATATAGATATTGTGTATGCTTTCTTGCGCAATATCGCCGTGCATAATGACCGGGCTTGGTTTGCCGAACACCGTGGCGAGTACGATAGTGCGCGCATGGTTTTCGAGGGTATGGCTCAGCAGCTCATCAACCGCCTGGGCATTATGGATGCTTCTTTGGCTCACTTGACTTTACGCGATTGTACATATCGTTTCTATCGCGATACGCGTTTCAGCGAGGATAAGTCGCCCTATAAGTTACACTTCGGAACCTATATAGCTGCGCATGGTAAAAAGGCTTTTCATGGTGGCTATTACCTGCACATTCAGCCGGGTGAGTGTATGATTGCCGGCGGCGCCTATTGTTTGCCGTCCAATATACTGAAAGCCGTTAGGCAGAGTATTGTCGATGAAACGGACGAGTTTCGTGGAATCGTGGAAGACCCCGAATTCAAGCGGCTTTTCCCCGTTATCGGTATGGACAGGCTCAAGACTTTGCCCCTCGGCTTTCCACGCGACTATCCCTATCCTGAATACCTCCGTCCGAAGGACTATTCCATAGCAACGTCCGTTGACGATGATTTCCTTCGCCAGGCTGACTGGTTAGATCAGACCGTTGCTATATTCCAAAAGATGAAACCATTCATCGATTTCGTCAACTATACAATAGACGATTACGAATAGGCTTCTGTTAGCTGATTAATATCTTCTTCCAAATTGGAAAGGAACTTTCCTGCGTGAGCACCAACCATCTGCGTGTGATGAAACTGGAAGGGAATGGGACGCTCATATCGGAAAAACTCAAATCAATCCCACATGCGTGATTCATACTGTGCACAGGAACAGGATGATGAGTTGGGCTGTAAGTATGCGCAGGAACATACTTAGAGGATAGACTGTACTATAGGCCACCGAAGGCGCATCGTTCCCTGCCGTTTGGTTGGCAAAGGCTAATGCAGGAGGGTCGGTGGTGCTACCGGCTATAAGCCCCATCAGGGTAAAGTAATTCATCTGGTAGCGAAGGCGCGCGAGCAAACCGATTATCATGATTGGCACTACGGTAATCAGGAATCCGCACCATACATAGGTCAGGCCATCCCCCTGCAGTACGGTATCGGCAAAGGATGCACCTGCTTTAATGCCTACGCTGGCCAGGAAAAGAACAAGCCCTATCTCGCGTAGCATAAGGTTCGCACTCGTGGTGGTGTATGATACAAGGTGGGCTTTGTAACCGTAGCGTCCAATCAGTATGGCCACAATGAGTGGTCCGCCCGCCAGACCTAGTTTGACAGGTGTGGGAATACCAGAAATGCTGAAGGGAATAGAGCCAAAGATAATGCCAGTCATTATTCCGATAAAAATGGCAGCCAGGTTAGGGGTGTCCAGGCTCTTTACCGAATTGCCCATCATGTTGGCTACGCGGTCAACAGCGTCCTCAGGACCCACAACAACTATTTTGTCTCCCACCTGCATGCGTAGGTTGCGATCTGCAAAGAGATTCGTTCCGCCTCTGCGTATTCGGGTGACGTTCACACCATGAACGCTGCTGAAATGCATTTGGCCAAACGTCTTGCCATTCATTTCGGGTTTGGTAACCAAGATGTGTTTGCTCACCAATGGTACGTCTTGTTCTTCCCATTGCACAATCTCTTCTGGCCCTATAAAAGCCGTGATAGCCTCGGCATCGTCCTCAGCACAGGTGAGGAACATCTTGTCGCCTTTGTTCAATATAGTATCTCGGTTGGGTATGCTCACGTGCCCTTCGTGTAGGATGCGGCTGCAAACAAAATCCCGGCCAAGAAACTGTCTTACTTGCAGAATCGTGCGGCCTGGTAGCGCCGGGTTATTCACGCACAGGGTCATTCGGTGAGGCTTTACATGCGGATTGGCAGACAGTTCGTTCTCAATCTGTTCTTGCTCGTGCTTGAGGCTTATGCGGCATACTATGCGTATGATCACGGTAGCCAGTATGATGCCGACAACACCTAATGGATAGGCACATGCATATCCGTTGGCTATTGCAGGCGCATCAGAGCCGAATATTTGTCCGCAGGCTTCAGTGGCAGCGCCAAGTCCCGGCGTGTTCGTGATGGCACCACACAAAACACCTACCATCATGGCCAGGTTCGTACTGTTTTCGCGAGCTGACATCGTACTATCCCAGAAGACAATGTAAAACAGCGCAATACAGCATAGCACGTTTAATAGAATGATGCCTGTGGCCAGCAGGTTCATGCGGATGCCACCTTCCTTCAGGCTGGCAAAAAAGCCTGGGCCTACTTGTAAACCGATACAATAGACGAAGAGGATGAGGCCAAAGTCTTGGATATAATTCAATACGCTGAGGGTGCCGGTGAAGTGCAGATGACCTGCCAGGATGCCGGCGAAGAGTACGAATGTAACGCCCAGGGAGATGCCGAATACTTTAATGCGCCCTAAACCAATGCCTACAGTGATAACCATAGCATAAAGGAGCAGAATGTGTGCCACACTGTCTGTCGATGTGAAAAGAGATTGTAACCAGGACATAATTTCCTATCTTTTTACCAATTTGGCCGCAAAATTACATAAAAAAGCGCAGATAGAGGCATAAAAGGCTTGATTATTTCTCCTATTCCTATGAAAAAGGCAACTTTCGCTTGACCAAGCAAAAAAAAAAGTGGATTTTTTTTGTGTTATCGCCGCTTATTCGTAACTTTGCAGGCCAAATTCGGAATAAATGAAAAGAATCCATAGTCTCTATTTCCTAATTCTCATATTCTTGAGTAGCTGCGGTGAATATACTTACATGCAGAAATCAGGTGATGTGGATTACAAGTACGATGCTGCGAAATCCTATTTCATGTCGGGTAAATATGGGCGTGCCAGCGAGGTCTTTGGCGACTTGCTGGCTACGATGAAAGGCACGCCTTATGGCGAGGAAAGCCTCTATATGCTGGCCATGAGTACATATATGCACAAGGATTACGAGTCGGCAGCCAACTATTTCCGCAAGTACTATCAGTCTTATCCCAAAGGCGTTTATGTTGAGTTGTCGAGATACTATACCGGATATTCACTCTATCATCAGGTGCCCGATGTCAGGCTTGACCAGACGAGCACAAACGAGGCTATTGCCGAATTTCAGGGCTTCCTCGATGCTTACCCTGAGACGGGATTGAAAGACCAGACACAGGAGATGATAGGCATTCTGCAGGATAAACTGGTAGAAAAGGAGTACCTTTCAGCCAAACTGTATCTGGATTTGGGCGACTATGTGCTGAATAGCCTGTATGGAGGTAGCAATTACGAGGCCTGTGTCATTACGGCACAGAATGCGCTGAAGGATTTCCCGTTCGCAAGCCCCAGCAGGCGTGAAGATCTGTCTATCCTCATCCTGCGTAGTAAGTATCAGCTTGCCCGCAAGAGTGTTGAGGAAAAGCGTTTGGAGCGTTATCGCGATGCCATTGATGAGTGTTATGCATTCACCAATGATTATCCCGAGAGCAAGTATCTTAAGGAGGCGAAGGATATTCTGGCCGATGCCGAACGTTTCGTGAAGAAAAAGAATATTAATATTGATAAAGAAGAAGATTAAAAAGAAATATATTTAACATTATGGACTACAAAAAATCAACAGCGCCTACAAACACGGTGACGCGTGACGTAATGGACCTTTGCGAGGACACCGGGAATATCTATGAGAGCGTGGTAATTATTGCCAAGCGGGCAAATCAGATTTCTGCTGAAATAAAGACTGAGTTGAGTAAGAAACTGCAGGAGTTTGCCAGCTCTTCAGATAATCTGGACGAAGTGTTCGAGAACCGCGAGCAGATTGAAATCAGTCGGTTCTATGAGAAGTTGCCGAAGGCTACCTTGATGGCTACCGAAGAATTTGTGAACGGTAAGATTTACTTCCGTAACCCAAGCAAAGAGGCATCCTTGTTGGACTAATGATACAGCGGATTCAAACTCTTTATTTACTCCTGGCCTGCGTCCTGTGCGTTTTCTGCATGACGCAGCCAGTCGGCTTTTACATCTCAGAGCAGGGCAGCCAGATGGCTGTTATGTACAATCTGCTATTGCGCTATACGCCTCAATTAGGTGTTACGGGCATGCAAACCGAGCATTTCGTTACGGTACCTATGTTCGTGGTGCTACTTATTGTTAGCAGTTTGTCGTTCTTCAACATCTTCCTGTTCCGTCGTCGTGCGTTGCAGATGCGTGTTTGCTCATTCTGCATCATACTCCTTGTTGCATGGTTTGCATTATATGCTTTCTATATCTACAAGCAGGGAAATGGGCTTGAAGCCTCTTTCCGTCCGGGCTGGGCTGCGGCCTTGCCTTTCTGTGCCATAGTTCTTCTGTACCTCGCCTTCCGAGGTATCCTGAAGGATGAAATGCTTGTTAAGTCATTAGACCGGCTGAGGTAAGAAACTCAGTCGGTTTTTTCTTTTCTCATCCACTATCTTCTCTTTTTTCTTCTCCCTTCTCCCTTCTCCCTGGCATTAGGCTTTCTCTTGCGCCAGTATTTCCTTCAGGTAGGGTGCAGTATGTCCGATTCCGCTCTGCGCCAGTTGCTCCGGAGTGCCGCTGAACAGCAGCTGCCCTCCGCCTCGTCCGCCTTCTAGTCCCATGTCCAGTATCCAGTCGGCACACTTTATGACATCCAGGTTGTGCTCAATGACTACAACCGTGTTGCCTTTGTCCACCAGGCGGTTCAGCACTTGCATTAGGGCGCGTATGTCTTCAAAGTGCAGGCCCGTGGTGGGCTCGTCTAATATATATAATGTACGGCCGGTATCTTTTTTCGAGAGCTCGGTGGCCAGCTTCACGCGCTGGCTTTCGCCGCCCGAGAGGGTCGTACTCGGTTGCCCCAGTTTTATATAGCCTAAGCCAACGTCTTGCAGCACCTTTATCTTGCCGAGGATGGTCGGCTGGTTCTCAAAGAATTCCACAGCCTGGTTAATCGTCATGTCCAGCACGTCGGCTATGCTTTTTCCTTTAAAGCGTACCTCCAGTGTCTCGCGGTTGTATCGTTTGCCGTGACATTCTTCGCAGGGAACATATACATCGGGCAGGAAGTTCATCTCGATGGTCTTGTATCCGTTTCCCGAGCATACGGGGCAGCGCCCATCCTTTACGTTGAATGAGAAGCGCCCGGGCTTGTAGCCGCGTATCTTGGCTTCGGGAAGTTCTACATATAGATTGCGTATGTCATTGAAGACGCCTGTGTAGGTGGCAGGATTCGAACGTGGCGTACGTCCCAGCGGGCTCTGGTCCACATCCACTACTTTGTCAATGTACTCCAGCCCCTCAATGTTCTCATAGGGCAGGGGATTACGCAGCGAACGGTAAAAGCGTTGCGAGAGTATGGGTTGCAGCGTGTCGTTTATGAGCGTGCTCTTGCCGCTTCCGCTCACGCCCGTCACACAGATTAGTTTGCCCAGCGGGAAGCTGGCATCCACGTGTTTCAGGTTATTGCCCGATGCTCCCTTTATGGTCAGCGTCTTTCCGTTGCCGGTTCTTCTCTGCTGCGGAATCTCTATTTTTAGGGCGCCTTTCAGGTAGCGGCTTGTCAGGGTCTCCTTCTTGAGCATGTCGGGATATGTACCCTGATATACGACCTGTCCGCCTCTGCGTCCTGCCAGTGGGCCTATGTCAACGATATAGTCTGCCTGCTGCATCATCTCCTGGTCGTGCTCCACCACGATTATGGTGTTCCCCGTATCGCGTAGTGCCTTCAGGGAGTTTATCAGCCGGTGATTATCGCGCTGATGCAGGCCTATGCTGGGTTCATCCAGGATGTACAGCACGTTTACCAGCTGGCTTCCAATCTGTGTGGCGAGCCTGATGCGCTGGCTCTCACCGCCCGAGAGGCTGACTGAAGTGCGGTTGAGCGAAAGGTAGTCTAGTCCTACGTCGAGCAGGAAGCGCAGCCGCGTGCGTATCTCCTTGATGATTTCTGTGGCAATAAGGCGCTGGTGCTCGTTGAGCCTGTCCTCCAGGGTGTCTATCCATTGATAGAGTTCACTGATGTCCATAGCTGCCAGTTGGGCTATGTTCTGTCCGTCTATACGATAGTGGCGGGCAATCTTGTTGATGCGCTGTCCGTGGCATTCCGGACACTCGGCCGTGCGGTTGAACTGTTCAGCCCATCGCTGTGCAGCAGCTCCCATCTCGCTGTCCTGCATCTGCTCAATGTATTTGGCCAGTCCTTCGTATGTTACGTAATAGTCATTGGTGGTCTTCGTCACCGAGGCCGGTATGCGCAGCCGCTCCGTGCTTCCGTTCAGAATCTCGTCTATGGCTTCAGCCGGCAGCTGGCTGACTGGCGTATCCATCGTGGCATCGTACTTTTCCAGAATGGCCTCTATCTCCCAGAATATCATTGTCTGGCGTGCCTTGCCCAGCGGGGCTATTGCACCTTGCCGCACACTTAGGCTGGTGTCGGGCATCACCTTTTCCGTATCGATAAGACTGACGTAGCCCAGGCCCTTGCACCTGGGGCATGCGCCCTGGGGGCTGTTGAATGAGAAGGCGTGGGGAGCCGGGTCGGGATAGGATATGCCGCTGGTGGGGCACATGAGCAGCCGGCTGTAGTGACGTATCGATTCCGTCTGCATGTCGTATATCATGATGAGCCCTTCGCCAAGCTTTATGGCTGTGGCCAGCGACTGGCGCAGGCGCTGGTCGTCTTTCTCCTGTATGCGTATGCGGTCAACAACCACCTCTATGTCATGATTCTTGTAACGGTCCGTTTTCATGCCCGGCAGTATTTCCATGATCTCTCCGTCAACGCGGGCATAGATGTAGCCCTTCCGGCGTATGTTCTCGAAGAGTTCGCGGTAGTGCCCCTTCCTGTTTCTGACCAGGGGGGCCAGTATGCCTACGTTGTGCCCGTCATAATCTTTGTGGATGAGGCTTATCATCTGCTCCTCGCTGAAGCGCACCATCTTCTCGCCCGTGACGTAGGAGTAGGCTTCTCCGGCCCGGGCATATAGCAGGCGCAGGAAGTCATACACCTCGGTGGTTGTGCCCACGGTGCTGCGAGGGTTCTTGTTGGTGGTCTTCTGTTCAATGCTGATGACGGGGCTCAGGCCGGTTATCTTGTCAACCTCGGGCCGCTGCAGGTTGCCCATGAAGTTACGGGCGTATGCACTGAATGTCTCAATGTAGCGTCGCTGCCCTTCGGCATAGATGGTGTCGAAGGCCAATGATGATTTTCCGCTGCCGCTGAGGCCGGTGATGACGGTTAGGCTCTGGCGTGGTATGCTGACGTCGATGTCCTTCAGGTTGTGCACCCTGGCACCCAGCACTTCGATGGTGCCTTTGCTATTCTTCGCCACCGGTTTCCTCCTTCTTGTTGTTCCCTGAGATCACGGTAATGGCCTTTCGTATATGGTATTTCCTTCCGTCGGCTCCCTTGGCGTTTACAACCAGGAAATATACGCCGTCGCTGACGACACGTCCGTTGTACTTGCCGTCCCAACCATCGTCGAGCTTTTTCCAGGAGAATAGTTTCTTGCCCCAGCGGTTGAATACTGCGGCCTCAAACTGCACGATACTCTGGTAGCCGTCCTTGGCGAGCAGCTTGTCATTGTATCCGTCACCATTCGGCGAGATGGCGTTGGGGAAATCCAGGCTGCTCTGGCTTATGCTGACGATGATGGGGGTGTCCTGTTCGGTCGGGTAGGGAATGGTGTCGTTGCCGAGGATGAAGGTGGCATATAGCTGTATCCGATAGCTGCCGCTTTCGTTGAATACGTAGTCAATCTCCTCATCGAAGCGGTGCAGCAGGGGCTGTTCAGACTCGCCCTCCTTCCATATCTTCCATTCATAGCGCGCACTGTAGTCTCCCACGTCCGACGGGTTTGCGCTGAAGTGTGCGGTAACGGGTGCACTCATTGAGTTCGTGGCATCGTCGGTCTCCTCTCCGTCTCCGGTCGTATAGGTACCCGACGGATTCACCGTGGGACTCGTCTGTGCAAGGAGCCCGAAGGGAATCATTGCGAGTATAAAAAACAGTATTTGTCTCATAGGTTCGGTCTAAAATCGTGCAAATATATGAAAAAAGTTCGACATGAAGCGTATTTCTGGAGCGAAATGTGGGCTTGAGACGGAAAAAAGTGTTACCTTTGCCGTCATGAAACGTATATTAGCTCTGTTTTTGTGTTGCATACCCTATGTTTTGTATGCCCAAGGTACTATTGGTGGTGCACTGAACAACCTGCATCAGGTTCAGAAGGGCGAAACGCTCTATAGCATTTCGCGTATGTACAATATCAGCCAGGAGGCATTGCTGCGTGCAAACCCCGAGATTAAGAAGGGGAAGGTGAAGCGCGGCGAGTTCCTGGTCATTCCCCAGCCTGAAGCTCCCGCTCCGGTGGTGGAGACAACGCCCGTTGCCCAACCCGAGCGTAAGACGTCCTATGAGACGTTGCGCGTAGGCGTCTTCCTACCCCTCGAGGATACGTCAGCCCAGGGAGAGAAGATGCTCGAGTACTATCGCGGCCTGCTGATGGCTGTTGACAGCGTGAAGCGCGAGGGCGTCAACGTGGAGGTCTTTACCCTGCACAGCGGGCATACGGCCGACGAGATGCTGACTACACTCCACGGCAACGAGCTCGATGGGCTGAACGTTGCCTTTGGGCCGGCCGACACGGAGCAGGTTGCCATCCTGGCCGATTATTGCCGGGGGCGCAACGTGCGGCTTGTGCTGCCCTTCCAGAACACTCAGCCTGCGGCAGGCTTCCCCTTGCAGTACACAGCCACGTCCAGCAACTTCGTGGTTCAGCGCGAGGCAGCACGCCTCGTCCTGCGCCAGTTTGGCGACTGCAACTTCGTTCTGCTCCGTTCGAACGACACAGACCTCAAGGGCGATGCCTTCACCTCGCAGATGATGGGACTGCTCGAGGAGAAGGGTGTCTCCATGAGGGTGGTGAATGCCGAGGGCGATGACATGGCCTGGGAGAGCGCGCTCAACCAGTTCCGGCCCAACATCATCATCCCCGACAATACTTCGCAGAAGGTACTTAATGTCGTCTTCTCGCGGCTGAATGCATTCCTCGACAGTCATGCCGCCACCGGCTACCGCGTATCGCTGCTCGGCTATCCCGAGTGGCAGACCTACACCGGCCAGCTGGCCCGCGAGTTCTACCGCTACGATACCTATTTCTATACGACTTACTATCGCAATCCCCTGTCCCGGCAGACCACCGACTTCGAGCAGCACTACCAGACTCTTTTCCGCAAGCCTATGTCGGTCAGCTTTCCCCGCTATGGCATGATGGGTTTCGACATGGGCTATTACTTCCTGCACGGCCTGAGCCAGTATGGCGATTACTTCGAGCAGCGCCAGGGCGAGATGAGGCTGCAGCCCGTGCAGCATCCCTTCCGCTTCGTTGGCGGCAGTGGCGACGAGGGTTACACCAACCGGGCCGTTCAGCTGGTTCATTATACCACCAATCAGAAGGTTGAGCAGATACGATGAAGCACCTCTTCGCCATCATACTACTCTGTGTCTGTTCCCCCTTGTGCATTCGTGCCCAGGTAGGAGAAAGCCGCAATGACCTCTCCGTTGGCGTAACGGGCGGATGGGCACTCAACAAGGTCAGCTTCAACCCCACCGTAAAGCAGAGCTGGCACGGCGGCCCCACGATGGGCCTTGTCGTGCGCTATACCTGCGAAAAGTATTTTAATGCCCTTTGCGCGCTTCAGGCTGAGTGCTCATGGACCCAGTTGGGCTGGAAGGAACTGATTGAGGTCAGCGATGACACCTACCAGCGCGACGTGTCCTACGTTCAGGTGCCCCTGCTGGCCAACCTGGGCTTCGGACGCGAGCGGGGTGGCGTAAAAGGCTTCCTGTGCATAGGCCCCCAGGTGGGCTATGTGCTGGGTGAGACGGAAAAGCGCGGTGGAGCGTGGTCGGAACCCCTCGTCAGGCCTAATAACGTGACGATGCAGTATGGCAAGGACGTAGAGCGCAAGTTCGAATACGGGCTGACTGGTGGCCTCGGTATGGATGTCAGTACACGCAGCGGTCATCGCTTCCTGCTCGAAGGCCGCTACTATTTCGCCCTGAGCGATATATTCCGCAACAGCAAGAAAGACCCCTTTGGACGTAGTGCCAACGGAGCCATCCTGGTTCGCTTCTCCTATCTCTTCGACGTTATCCGCACGAAGTAGTCAGGTTGAATTGCCAGACTCAAGCGTTTGAATTGCCCGGGTCAAGCGTTTGAATTACCCGGGTCAAGCGTTTGAATTACCCGGGTCAAGCCCTGCGCTCCATATAGGCTCTATATAGCCTCGCTCTACCCAAGTCTTTGTCCCTTCTTATGTCCGTTTGAAGTCCGTTAGAAGTACAGTTGATTCACATTTGTTGTACGTTATTTAAACGGACATCAAACGGACATCAAACGGACAACAAACGGACATCAATCGGACAACAATCGGACATCAATTGAGGGAAAGAGGAGGGTAGGGCGATGCTAACGGCTTACAAACAAAACAGATTCGTCCTATTCGTTAGATTCGTGTTCCTTAAGTAGCCGCTTTGAGTGCCCAATGTGTGAGCCATTGTGACCGATTTCCCCTGATAACGCCACCGCTCCAGTTGTCATTTTCTTTATTTTATTTGCATTATCTCTCGCTAATTCGTACCCTTGACCTTCGGTCTAAATTACTTTCGCTCGGATAAGCAGACAAAATTTTTGTTTTATTTGCATTATCACTCGCTTATTCGTACCTTTGCACCCATTAAGAGTGCTTGGTAACCTCTTTTCAAAAAAACAAGACAATGAAAAAAGAAAAAAAATCTGTTAGTGTATCCTTCATGGTTATGGGGATACTTTTCTGCACTTGCTTGATTGCAAGCAATCTGCTCGAGACTAAAATCCTTCAGTTTACATCATCGTTCACCATTACGGCCGGCGTGCTTTGCTTCCCGCTGTCGTATATCCTGAACGACTGCATTGCCGAGGTGTGGGGCTTCCGCAAGGCCAGGCTTGTCATCTGGAGCGCGTTCCTCATGAACTTCCTGGTGGTGGCCCTGGGACAGCTGGCCGTTGCCCTGCCGGCTGCTGAGTTCTGGAAGGAGAACGAGCCCCACTTCAACTTCGTCTTCGGACTGGCTCCGCGCATTGCCGTGGCCTCGTTCATGGCCTTCCTGGTGGGCAGCTTTATCAATGCCTACGTGATGAGCCGCATGAAGCTGCGCAGCAGCGGACGCCACTTCTCAGCCCGGGCCATCGTGAGCACACTGTTTGGAGAGGGTGCCGACAGCCTGATCTTCTTCCCCCTGGCCTTTGGCGGGCTGATGCCAGTGAATGAGCTGTTGCGCCTGATGCTCATCCAGGTGGTGGTTAAGACGCTGTATGAGGTTGTGGCACTGCCGCTGACCGTTCGCGTGGTGCGCTTCGTTAAGCGGCTCGATGATACTGACGTGTACGACTCCGACCTTGACTCCTACAATCCACTCCGGATTCTGGACCTGTAGTTATCCATATTTATTAATATCAATTCAACTTTTGGGAGTATTTTTAAGGAACACGAATCTAACGAATCTAACGAATTAGTTTTGTTAAGCACGTGCAATATGAATGCATCTGAAGATGCAACGAATCTCTCGAATATGTCACATGATCCACATTCTTGCGTCCCTTTGGTAGCAAGTGGCAGAGCCGAGCGCAAGGTTCAACGTCCTGAGCGCATAGTTCAAAGTAAATTTGGGCTATGAATCCGTGGTGTGGGCCTCGATCTTGACGATAACCTTCGTCTCCTTCGTCACGCGGTAGCGGTGGTCGGATCTTAATCCCACGAGCCAGATAATGTCGTTTCCGTGGCACAAGAGCGGCTGTGCCTGCTTTTGGAAGCGGGAGAGGTGCTGGTCGGTCATGAAGTCGCTCAGCAACTTGCGTCCGCCCAGCCCCAGCGGGTAGAAAAAGTCACCGCGTCGCGGCGTGCGCAGGGTTAGCGGCAGCGTCAGCCTCTCGGCATCGAAGTAGGCTATCATTGGCCCTGTCTCGCCGATGGAGCCTACAATGGTGCGCCTTATCTCCAGTTGCTGTCCTGTCTCCGGCTGCGGGGCCTCCCCAGCCGGGGCTGCTGGTTTCACTACAAGTGCCTGGCGGTCGAGCAGCAGGCATGCGCCCGGGCTGTGCCACATGCGGCCTGGCGTGGCGCCAAGGCTGCGCAGAATCTCGTCCTGCTGCGTCGTGTTGAAGCCCCACGGCTCTATCCACTCGTGTATCAGGGCTGGTGCCTCGGGTCCCTGCTGGCGCAGGAATTCCAGGGGCATGCGGTAGGGCGTGACGCCGGCTGCGGCGAAGCGCCCGTTCACCGCCTCCTTGTATATAGGCAGGCTTTCCCGCACGATGCGTGCAGTCTGTGCAATAGCTTCGTCGGCTTGCGGGTTTATCTGCCTGAGCATGGGCATGATATCCAGCCGGATGCGGTTCCTCAGGGCATCACGCTCCAGGTTGGTGCTATCGGTCACGTAGGTTAGCCCCCGGCTGCTGAGATAGCTGATGAGGTCGGCACGGCGGACGTCGAGCAAAGGGCGGACGATGATTCCCGTGCGGGGGCTCATGGCAGCTAATCCGCGTAGTCCCGTTCCGCGCAGTAGGTTTAGCATGAGCGTCTCAGCCTGGTCGTCAAGATGATGCGCCACGGCCACAGCCTCAGCCTCCATTGCCTCTGCTTGTTCACGGAAGAACTGGTAGCGCTGCTGCCGGGCTGCCATCTCAATGCTGATGCCGTTCTGTCTGGCATACGCGGCGGTGTCGAACTGGGCCACGGTCACTGGTACGCCAAGCTGTTGGCAGAGTTGTCGCACGAAAGCTTCGTCGCGGTCGGATTCGGGACCGCGCAGGTGAAAGTTGCAGTGCAGTGCATGCAGTGGCAGGCGCATGTCATGGAGCAGGCTCAGCAGCGCCACGCTGTCGGCGCCGCCGCTCAAGGCTGCGAGCACCAGCTTGCTGCCCGTGAAAAGATGCTTTGACTGGATATGGGAAAGGAGGTGGTTCAAGGGGTTCAAAGTTTAAAGTTGACCTTCGGTCTTCGTCTGTCAAGACTGGCTGCGTCGAGCCTGCTCACGCTCGGGTGAGACGAAGCAAGCTTCTCTCTCCTCTCGCTCAATCGCAGCCTTCGGCCATTCGTAAGCAAGCTTTCGATGGCGCTCACTGCTCCAGACGTTCAATTATCCATTATCAATTTTCATTTGCCCTCTTGGGCCAGCTTGTCAAGCACCCCCTGCGCCATGGCGTCGCCCAGCTCGACGGCTTTCTGCAGGTAGGTACGCGCCTTGTCGCGCTCTCCCTTGTCGGCATGGCATACGCCCAGGATGCGGTATGGGTCGGGGAACTGCGGGTCGATCTTTATGGCTTGCTGTGCAGCCTTTATGGCTTCGTCGGTTTGCCCCACACGATAGTTAAGGGCGGCGCTCTCAGCCCAGAAGAGGGGCTCGTTTGGCAGTAGGCGAATGGCTCGTTCTATGTCGTTCAGGGCTGCTGGATACATACGGCACTTTACCTCCTGCTGCTCTCGTTCGTAGTAAAAGGTGGCACTGACGTGCCCCCCCATCAGGTGCTCATACTCATTATAGTCGATGACGGCATCGCGGGCCTTGCCCATGCGTGCCTTGGTGCCAGCCCGCAGCATGATGGCTGCAGCAGCCTCCCGTGGGTATGGCTTTGGGAAAAGGGCGATGGCGCTGTCCTGCAGGGCCAAGATCTCTTCGTCGGGAGCCTGCATCATCTGCTTGCACTGTGCTGCATACAGGAAATTGTCGGGCGAGCGGAGGTTGGTCTTGGCAAGATTGAGAAACTGCTGGCATGCCTCGGCATATTTCTTTTCAGCGTAGAGGCACTGGCCAAGCTGACTGGTGTAGAAGGGCAGGGGATTCAGCTCGAAGGCCTGCTGCGCCTCCTTCGAGGCTCGCTCTATTGTCCAGTCGGAGTATGGCTGATAGTCAGGAGCCTGGCTAATGCTATAGATGGCCTTCGAGATGGAGAAGTGCAACTCGTCTTTCTTCGTTCCCTCTTGGTTGAGCCCGGTCGTATATGCCGAATCGGCTCCGGCATAGTCTTTCCGACGCACAAGTTCCTCGGCTTTCATGATGTATCCGCTGGTGCTCTGCGGGAAACGTGCAATGAAGTCTTCAACATAAGCCAGGTAGCCCGTAGTGTCGCGGGCACCGAGCAGATACAGGAAACTGCTTGCTGCCGACTCGTCATCGGGCAGGCGCTTGGGGATGAGGATGCTGTTGAGGTCGGCATCGCCGGCATCCATAGGACCGATACTCAAGGCACTGACGAAGCGGGCATCGATGACATAGCTGTTCTTGCCATCGCCTACCGGCATCTGGAGCAGGCCAACCAGCTCTCCCTCTCCGTTCATGACGGGGCTTGTAGCCATCCGCTCGGCAGGAACGTGCGCCAGGGTGTAGTAGGTGAACGAGTCGCGGAACGCACTGGTGGAGATTATAGTATCCAGGGCGCACGGCGCTTTCTTGTCAGCCTTGGTGTTTGGCAGGATGCACAGCACTTCACCCTTTTCTGCAGTGCTCTGTGCCTGCTGCATTACGTTTATCTTATACTTCTCGGGCAGCGTAGTGGCCAACCGAACCACATTATACATACTGCTTGCTCCGCAGATGTAGCGAACCGGTATCTCGTTGCCCTTTATGTCGACTACAGTAGCCTTGACGGCCCCTTTCAGTGCATCGTATTCGGTTATGACGTCTCCCTGCTCGTTGATAAAGGCACCTTGACTTTCGTGGAGCGTGCCTTGGCCATCGGTAGCCAAAACGGTGACTTGTGCCAGCCGGGCTTTCTTTGCCCATTTGGGTGACTGGCCATAGGCGTAAATAGCAGGGAGAAGTATGGTCAGGAGAAGAAATATCTTTTTCATCTGGATAATAATTGTTTGGCATTTTCTATGGCCGCCTCCGACACGTCGCTTCCGCTAAGCAGGCGAGCCACCTCGCCAATACGCTCTTCGGGCGAAAGCGAAACGATGCGGGTATGGGTGCGGGTTGGGGAGTCTTCCTTATAGACGCGGAAATGGTGTGAGCCGCACGCAGCTATCTGTGGCAGGTGGGTAATGGAGATGACCTGGCGGTTATCTGCTGCCGACATCTTTCTCATGATTAAGGCCATGCTCTCGGCAATGCGGCCACTAACGCCGGTGTCTATCTCATCGAAGATTATGGTTGGCAACTGCATGCGGTCGCTCGTCATGGCCTTCAGGGAGAGCATGACGCGCGAAATCTCACCACCGCTGGCAACCTGGGCAATGGGGCGCAGCATGGCGTTCTTGTTGGCGGCAAAGAGGAAGGTTATGTGGTCGTTACCTTTCGGGGTCAGCTCGGGCAGTGGTTCAATCTGAACCCGGAACTGGGCATTGGGGACACCCAGTGAGGTCAGTGATGCCGTGACTTCTTTCTCTATGACTTTGAGCACAGAGCCTCTCTTCCTGGAAAGAACAGCGGCTTTCTTTTGTGCAGCGTCCCTTGCCTCTGTGGCTTTCTTTTCCAGGTCGGCCAGGTGTTCATCGGCATTTGTGATGTCCAGCAACTGCTTTTCCATCTGACTGAGCAGGTTGCATAGCTCGGTTGCATTGGCTGCACCATGCTTCTGCTCGAGGCCATAGAGTGCATCCAGACGTTGGCTGACTTCTTCCAGCCGGGCAGGATTAAATTCCATTCGCTCTGCCTGGTCCGATACTTCGTCGCAGATGTCCTTTACCTCTATATATATGTTCTCCATCCTTTCGGCCAGTTCCTCGGCTTTTGGATAGATGCGGGTCAATCCCTGCAGGATGTTCCTAACCTGGCGCACGGCTTCAGTTATTCCGCCCTCCTGGTCGTTGGCCAGGCTTTGTCCGGCCTGATAGAGCGCCGTCTTGATGTCTTCGGCATGGCTCAGTTCGTTCTGTTCTGCCTCCAGCTCGTCGTCTTCTCCCTCCTTGGGCGCAAACTCCTGCAGCTGCTCCACCTGGAACCTCAGATAGTCTTCCTCGCGCCGGTTCTTCTCAACTTCAGCCTTTGCCTGTTCAAAAGAGCGGACTGCATTGCGATAATGAAAGAACGACTGCTGATAGTCTTGCAGGGCAGTCTCTGCTTCGCTCATGATATCAACGATGTTCAGTTGGAAATCTTCATCGGAGAGGAGCAGGTTCTGATGCTGAGAGTGAATGTCGAGCAGGTGTGAGCCCAGTTCGCGAAGCTGAGCAAGGTTGGCCGGGGTGTCGTTGATATAGGCCCGGCTTTTTCCCGAGGCCGTCAGCTCGCGCCGGACGATGCACTCTTGCTCGTCGTAGTCGAAGTCGTTTGCCTCGAAGAAGGATTGCAAATGGTAGCCTTGAATGGAGAAGGTTGCTTCGACGGTGCATTTTTCTGCACCCTCGAGTATGCTCTTGCTGTCTGCGCGTTGACCCAATAAGAGGGAAATAGCGCCCAGCAGAATGGATTTTCCGGCACCGGTCTCGCCTGTCAGAACGGTAAAACCGTCCTGGAAGTCGAGGCTCAGTTCGTCAATCAGTGCATAGTTACTGATGTAGAGGTGTTTCAGCATACGCTCACTTCTTTATCTTCTGCCACGTCTCGTTCTGGGAGGCATCTATGGCAAAGAGTATATTATATGCTTTATCCTTTTCTTCGTTCGTGGCCTTTCCCGAGAAGATGTTCACCAGTTCCTCGCGCTTGTATTCGGTGAAGAGTTGAGGTACCTGGCTCATCGTCTTGGCATGATGGGCTTCATCCAACAGGTCCAACGACTCAGCAATGGCTGCTCGGGCTGAGTCGGGTGCTTCACTCATGCGGTCGAGCCCCTTGCGGTGATAGTCGTAGCGCAATTGCCGCATAGCCTCCATTGAGCCGTCAATGTAGTCATTGAGCAACCCAAAGCGGTTCTTGCTGTCGTCGAACGCCTTCCAACCGGGATAGTCCATGTTCTGGCCGGCCCGTACGATTTCCTCGGCCGTCTGGAAGAACGGCGTGCCGCCCATAGGCGACATGGTATCGAAGTCCATACCTATTATCATATAGGCGTAATAGGCCAGTAGGGCCACCAGGTTGTTGTCTATGTTATTGGGGTTCCATTCCAGCTGGTCAGCCTCGCGGAACTTGAAGTTGAACTGCGGGTCCTTTGTGGCATAGGAGGTCGTGGTGTAGTTGCTGTTATATACCGGGCGGCTGCTGCTGACGAGCAGTGTGCCCTCGAAGGAGTCGTCTGAGTCGCTGTATTTATCTACGGTGAAGTTGAAGTTGCATTGTATCTTCTCGTTCTCGCGGAACTCTATCTCCGTCCACTTGTGGCTGTTCAGGAATTCCGTCATTGTCTTCTGCAGCGCATCGAATACCTCGCCCTTGGTATTCGATACCTTCGAGCGGTTTATTGATACCTTTGCATTGAGTTCCTGGCTCAATGTTTTCAGCGGGCTGAACAGGCATGACAGCCCAATGATTATAAAAAGACAACTTCGTTTCATCATATAATCTTACTGAGTGAATCAACTATGTCGGCAGCCACCTCTGCCTTACTCTTCAAGGAGTAGGGCGTCTCGCCCTCCTTGCTGATGATGGTAATCTTGTTCGTGTCGTGGCGGAATCCGGCTCCGGCATCGTTAAGGCTATTCATCACAATGAAATCCAGGTTCTTCTTCTGGAGCTTCTCGCGTGCATGTGCCTTCTCATCGTTGGTCTCCAGGGCAAAACCAACCAGCCGCTGGTCGGGCCGTTTCTGCTGCCCCAGAGCACGGGCAATGTCCTGTGTGGGATTTAGTCGAAGCACCAGTTGGTCACCTTCGCGCTTAATCTTCTGGTCGGCCACCTGAGAGGGGGTGAAGTCGGCCACGGCAGCGCAGAGTATGCCAGCCTGGCAACTGGGGAACAGCCGGGTGGCAGCCTCGTACATCTGCTGTGCACTCTCTACGTCGGTGCGTACAATAGAGGGGTGTTGTGCCTGCAGGCTGACTGGGCCGCAAACGAGCTGCACGGTAGCGCCGCGTCGGGCACATTCCTCAGCCAGTGCAAAGCCCATCTTGCCGGAACTATAGTTGCCGATGAAGCGTACGGGGTCCAGCTTCTCGTATGTGGGGCCGGCCGTAATGAGTATTTGCTTGCCGCTAAGGTCGCGTTCCCTGTCGTCGAAGAACTCCTCCAGTATGGCTATGATGCGCTCCGGCTCTTCCATGCGTCCTTTGCCTTCAAGGTGGCTGGCCAGGAAGCCGGTGCCCGGTTCTATGATGTGGTTGCCATAGGATTCGAGCGTCTGCAGGTTCTTCTGTGTGCTCGGATGGGCGTACATATCCAGGTCCATAGCCGGAGCAATGAATACAGGGGCCTTCATGGAGAGGTATGTGGTGATGAGCATATTGTCGGCCACACCGTTTGCCATCTTGCCGATAGTGCTGGCTGTGGCTGGAGCAATAAGCATGGCATCAGCCCACAGGCCCAGCGATACATGGGAGTGCCACGTACCGTCGCGCTGGCTGAAGAATTCGCTGATGACGGGCTTCGACGTCAGTGCGCTGAGTGTGATAGGCGTAATGAACTCTTTGCCTGCCGGCGTTATAACCACCTGTACCTCGGCTCCCTTGCGTATGAGACCGCGGATAATCAGGCAGGCCTTGTAGGCGGCTATGCTGCCTGTGATTCCCAGAACTATTCTTTTGCCTTTGAGCATACTTTTCGGTGGTGGTTTATAGTTTACCGTAGTATTTCAGCTTCAGGCGGGTGAGCACCTGTTTCGTGTTCTGAGGGAAGTCGCCCTGCATCATCCAGCTGTAGTATGCGGGGTCTTTTTGGAAGACTTCCCTTATGCTCATGCCCTTATGTTTGCCAAAGTTCACAATCTCGTTTTTATTGGCATCATAGACGAAGCGGCCTGCCAGATCAATGTTGTTTTCCTTGCGCGAGAATTCGGCCAGGAAAGATACGTCGTTCTCCAAATCCTTGGGGTACTTGTCCAACTGTGCCTCAAGCACCTCCAGTGTGGCGCGCGTATCGGCCAGCGCGCTGTGGGCGTTCTCCAAGTCCTTGCCGCAGTAATATTTATAGGCGGCTACAAGCGTACGCTGCTCCAGGCGGTGGTAAATGTTCTGTACATCTATCATCTGGCAATCGCTGAAGTCCACGTCCACTGCTGCGCGGGCAAATTCCTCGGCCAGCATGGGTATGTCAAAGCGGTTGCTGTTGAAACCCGCCAGATCGCAACCACGGAATGTCTGCGCCAGGGATTCGGCCATATCCTTGAACGTCGGACAGTCCTTTACGTCAGCATCATAGATGCCGTGTACCTTGCTCGACTGCTCGGCAATGTGCATCTCAGGATTCAGGCGCATAGTGCGTGACTCTTCGTTGCCGTTAGGCTCTATCTTTATGTAGCACAGTTCTACTATACGGTCACGGGAAATATCAAGTCCTGTTGTCTCCAGGTCGAAAAAAATGATAGGTTTCTTCAGATTAAGTTTCATCCTGTTCTATTCCTCTACTCTCATTGGCATAAGCAACATCAATACTTCGTCCTCAGCATTCTCTTGGGCTGGTCGGATCACACCGGGACGGCTGGGGTCAGCAACTTCAATGGTAAGCTCTTCGTCGTTCAGGATGTTTGCAATCTCCAACAGGAACTGACAGCTGAAGCCAATACTGATGGGATTATTTGAATATTCACACATCAAGAACTCCTCGGCGCTTGTGGCATATTCGTTGTCTTGTCCGGTAAGGCGCAGGGTGTTGTTGTTGAGCTCCACCTTTACCAAGCCACTACTCTGGTTGCAGAATACGCTCACTCGCTTCAACGCACTGGCCAATGCTAAGCGATCCACGGTAGCGCTGTATGGATTGCTTTCCGGAATGACTGCATTGTAATTGGGGTATCTGCCTTCGATGAGGCGGAAGTGCATGGTCATATCCTCGCTCTTGATGCAGGCTTTGTCGGCATCAAATGTAATCTGAATGTCTTCATCGTCTTTACTGAGAACTGCCTTCAGTATCGAAGATACCTTTTTGGGAAGGATGAATCCTGCCGTGATACCACTCTTTACTTTGTGGTTACGGTTGCGTACCAATTTGCGCCCGTCGGTACCGGCAAATACAATGAACTCTGGCTGAATGTCAAAATATATGCCATTCATTACAAGGCGAATCTCATCGTTGGCCGTGGCAAACAGGCAACGGTTGATGCCGTTGAGCAAGACTTCAGCCGGAATGTGTAGCGTTGTGGCATTTTCATCTACTGTCTTGGGCATGGGGTAGGGGGCTGCATCTTGAGCCACGACCTTGAACGTGCCACTGTTGTGCTTGCCTCTGATTTCAAGATTCTCAGGATTGAATTCAATACTTAATGGCTGTTCTGGAAGTTCCTTGATAGAGTCAAGGATTGTCTTGGCAGGAATGCAGAAGCGTGCGTCGCCATTCTGTTCGATTGCGGGTACATTTGTAATGAAATACTTTTCACTGTCTGAAGCAGTGATGGTTATGTTTCCATCTTTCACATCAAAGAGGAAGCAGTCCAGGATGGGCATTGAATTCTTGCTGCCCATAACTTTGCTGGCAGCAGTGAGGCGGCTGTAAAGCGCCGAACTGGAGACTTTGAAGTTCATACTTATTTATGTTATTTATATTGTTTATTGTTCAATATTGCCTATATTACCGAGCAAATTTACGCTTTTTATCTGAAATGGCAAAAAAAAACGGTTGGAAAAACCCTCAATTACATTTTTTTTAATACCTTTGCGTCACAAAATAAAAGGATTTTAACAAAATGGAACTAACAGGCAAAATTATTGCAGTACTTCCTGAGCGTGGAGGTACGTCGGCCCGAACAGGCAGTGAATGGAAACTTGGGCAGTACGTTTTAGAGACGATGGATCAGTTTCCCCGGAAGATGTGTTTTGAGGTGTTTGGAACTGATCGCATACAACAGTTTAATATTCAATTGGGCGAGATTCTCACAGTCTCTTTTGACATTGATGCCCATGAATATCAGGGCCGTTGGTTCAACAGTATTCGCGCTTTCCGCGTAGATCGTACGGCTCCCGGCACTACAGCACCGGCTCCGTCAGTTGAACCGTTTGGTGCTACTGCTGCGCCCCAACAGGCAACTCCTGCTCCCTCTGCTGCTCCGGCAGACCTTACGGCTGGTGCTCCCTTTGCAGCCAGCGAGGGTGACGACTTGCCCTTCTAAAGCAAATATAATATATATTATAAGGAACTTCTTGTCCTCCTGCATGTCTTACATGTCAGGAGGCTTTTTTGTTTAACCCCAATCGGTTGCTGGAGAATATTGGGTATAAAAAAATAGGGTTGTCATCACGACAACGCCTATTTTTCATTAACCTTAAATCTAATACCATGAAAAACACAGTGCAAAGGTATGGCTTTATAATTAACTGCCCAAATTTTTCTTCACAAATTGTGCTTTTTTTATTTGTTTATTGATATAAGTCAATTTTCTTAGTATGTTTTATTTGAATTTTCACCAAAACTTTATATTATTTCCATGTAAGCAGCCGCCCTATCTGGTCGTATAGGTTGGCCCAATGTGCCCGGCTTTCTGCATCGGGGGCATTCTGGCTGGCAGCCTTGGTCTTACGCTCAAGTTGCTGCAGGGTAAGCAGCACGGCCGGACGCACCTTGTTGTTACCGTTGTTCAGGGCGCGGCTTAGGTGGGCAAACATTGTGTTCTGAAGGGTTATGCGGTAGGGAGATACCTTCTTGTGGCTGTCTGCCTCGGCATAGACGAGCTTCGTCAGGTCTGAAAGGTAGGCCTGTGGCGTGTATAGCTCATTCAAGCTCTCAAGGCGATTCATCATGTTCGACATTACGCTTTCGCCAACCACGGTTGTCAGCACCTGCGGATAATCTGAGATGCGGCTCGCATAGTTCATGTCGCGTAGCCAGAGGGGTTCATGCAGTACCTGCTCGTCCAGGAACTTCAGTGCTGCCTTCTGCTTCTCCAAGGGCTGTGGGCGATAGACGGGTTGGTCTGAGCCCTTCTCGCGGAAGTTGATGAGGCGTCCGCCAATGTTGCGTGTCACGTGGCCGCAGTAACGCAGGAACTGCGAGCGTATCTGTACGTACATCGTCTGTAAGTCCTGCCAGTAGAGGTCTTTCTCATTGTCCAGCGTCCACTGTGGCAGACTCTGCAGTTCGCGTTTCAGGTTCATGATGCCGTACAGGCTGGCCTTGACAGGGTCGTCGCCCAGGTCCTCGGTCTGGCGGCGCGGGTCGGCATGCCCCTCTCCGCTCTCTCCGTCGCCCCACCACAAGCGCGGGTTCTGCTGTGCACGGGCTGTCATGGCCTCCAGCATCTTGTGGTCCTCATCTTCATCTTTGGCACCGAGCATGGGCGTGTAGCCCCATTGTATAGCCCATTTGTCATAGTCATTGATGCGTGGGAAAATGCCTACGTGGGAAACGCCATCCTCGGGCTGTGCCACGTAGTTGAAGCGTGCGTAGTCCATAATGCTGGGTGTATGGCCGTGAGCTTCCACCCATGCCTTGTCGCGCAGGCTGTCTACGGGTACCGTCGAGCTGCTGCCGAAGTTATGGCGCAGGCCCAGGGTATGTCCTACCTCATGGCTGGAAACGAAACGGATGAGTTGTCCCATCAGTTCTTCGTCGAAGTTCATGCGGCGTGCGGCCTCGTCAATGCTGCTGCACTGCACCATGTACCAGTCGTGTACCAGTTTCATCACATTGTGGTACCAGCAGATGTGGCTCTCCAGTATCTCGCCTGTGCGCGGATCGTGTACGTTGGGTCCGTAGGCGTTCTCGATGGGGCTGGCCAGGTAGCGTATGCAGCTGTATCGTGCGTCCTCCATGCTCATGGTCGAGTCGTTCTCGGGCCATTCCCTGGCCTGTATGGCGTTCTTGAAGCCTGCTTTCTCAAAAGCGGCCTGCCAGTCATTGACGCCCTGTATGAGGTACTTGCGCCACTGCTTTGGCGTGGCTGGGTCGATGTAGTATATAATGGGCTTGATTGGCTCTACCAGTTCGCCGCGCTTCATCTTATCCACGTCCTCGGGACGGGGCTCCAGGCGCCATCGGGTGACAAAGCGTTTTTCTTCTACGCGTTGCTGGTCGTCGCTGTAGCTTGTGTAATTGTCTGTGAAGAAGCCTACACGCGGGTCGAAGTGACGGCGCATCATGGGCTTCTCGGGCAGCAGGATGAAGCTGATGTTCAGTCCGAAGGTGGCTTTACCCGTGGCACTAACGCTGGGCAGGCGCGTAGAGCTGTTGCCCGCTGCGGCATAGGTCTTGACCAGTCGTACCTCGGTGTTCAGGGGGAAGGACTTGATGTCTTCCACGTAGCTCATCTCTCCCAACATGCCCTGCAGTCCGTACTGCTGCTTCACGTACTGGGGCAGGCCCAGTGCGGGGTTGTCCTGGTTGAAGAAGCCGTTTACCTTTATCTTATAAACGCCGTCTTTGTGGCTCTCCACCTTGAAGGCACCGATGATGGGGTTCTCGTTGCTGATGGTGATGGC
>CAMJQA010000041.1 GCA_946407895.1 uncultured Prevotellaceae bacterium | reverse complement strand
CCCAGGTCGAGACCGATGTTCCACTGCTCCTGAGTCTCCCACTTAATATTCGGATTAGCGATATTGCTGGGACGGTAGCTGATGCCGAAGATGCTCTCCATCTTACTGATGCCGGAACCCCATCTGTAACCGCCGATGTTGCTGTTACCGGTCTGTCCCCATCCGAGGCGCACCTTGCCGTTGCTCAGCCACTTGATGTTCTTCATGAACTCTTCTTCCGTGAAGCGCCAGCTGGCAGCCACCGAGTGGAAGCCGGCCCAGCGGTTGTTGGGACCGAAGTTGGAACTGCCATCATATCGGTAGGTGTACGTTGCATTGTAGCGGTTGTTGTAGCTGTAGGTCCAGCGGGTGAAGAAGCTGGCCATTGAGCTGCTGCCAAAACCGTTGTTGAACTTCTGCGAATCCAGGTCGCCCAGGGCCGGGCTGTGAACATCGTCGCTAGGCAGGCCGGAAGAACTGATCTGCATCCAGTCATAACGGCTCTCCCAAAGTTCCTGACCAACCATACCGGTTACGTTGTGCTTGTCGAACTGCTGGCTCCAGGTCAGATAGTTCTTCAGCGACCAGAACTTGCTTGAGCTCTTGTTCTGCGAGGCAGAATTCTGTGTACGGTTGTAAGTACCCAGGGTGAGGGTGGGCTCGTAGGTCTTTGAGGTGCTCCAGTTGAAGTCGTAGCCCAGTTCTGTGTGCCAGGTGAGGAACTTGAAGGGATTCACGTCGAAGAAGAAGTTACCATTCAGTTTCTGGCGGTTCAGCAGAATCTCGTCCTCCATGGCGATGGCGATGGGGTTGGGGCTGGTGTAGCCTTCCTGACTTACGCTGCTGTAGCTCCCGTCCACATTATATATAGGTATATTGGGAGGGGTTGTCAGGGAGTAGTAAATCAGACCTTCGTTTGAGTCAGCCAGTTTCAGGTCATCGTTACTATTACTGTAGGCTGCTGTCATTCCGAACTTCAGCCAGCTCTTCATCTGCGCATCCAGATTGGTGCGGAAGCTGAAACGGTTGAAGTTGCTGCCGATGATGGTACCCTCCTGGTCCATGTACGAACCGCTGGCATAGTACTGCACCTTGTCTGTACCACCCTGCGCGCTTACCTGATGGCTGTGCTGGAGAGCGGTCTGGAAGACGGCGTCCTGCCAGTTGGTGCCCTTGCCCAAAATGCTGGGGTCGGCCAGCATGGGGTTGTTCTCGTAGATTTCGCCCATGTCCACCAGACTGTTGTAGTAGCCGGCATACTCGCGCAGGTTCATCATGTCCAAACGCTTTTGCTGACGGTTTACAGCAAAGTTGCCATTGTAAGTGAACTTGGCCTCGCCAGCCTTACCGTGCTTAGTCGTAATCAGTACGACGCCGTTTGCACCCTGAGCGCCATAGATGGCAGTTGCAGAGGCATCCTTCAGGATCTCCATGCTGACGATGTCCGAGGGGTCGATGGTAGCCAGGGGAGAGATGGTACTCACGGGTCCATTGCCCAAAGCATCACCCAAGCCAAAACTTGAGCCCGACTGACTGTTCTGGCCACCGTTACCACCGTTTTGCACGATGACACCGTCTATGACATACAGAGGCTCTGCATTGGCATTGATAGTGGCCTGGCCGCGCACGCGAATACTAGAGGATGAACCGGGAGCACCACTCGTGTTGGTGGCCTGGATACCGGCCACGCGACCCTGGAAGCTCTGGTCCAGCGAGGTGATAAGACTACCCTTCACGGCATCTTCGCCAATGGTTACGCTGGCACCGGAGATGTCACTCTTCTTCATAGTACCGTAACCAACTACAACAACGTCGTTCAGCACCTTGCTGTCCTCTTCAAGGGTGACGTCGATTGTCGTTCTGCCTTTGGGGTCGATTGTCTGGGACTTGAAGCCTACCGAAGAGAAGGTTAGCGTCTTGCCCTGAGGAACTTTAATGGTGTAATTACCATCGAAATCAGTGATCGTACCGGTAGTTGTACCAGTGACCATGATCTTCACGCCTATCATGGGACTTCCGTCGGTTCCATCATAGACAACTCCCTTTACCTCAGTCTGAGCTATAGCTTGAAAACTCAGGCATAGGAGTGCAACAAAAAGCATTACTGGTCTTTTCATGCGATCTTTTTTGAATTAATTAATCATACTTTATTTATTGTTTTTTACTCTTTTTTGGCCATAAAACACTCTTTTTGGAGGCTCTGGCATCGCAAAGATAGAGATTTCCCTTGCGACCCTCCAAAAAAAAGTAGCCTGACGAAAGTAAAATGGCAAAAAAGTATCAGCCTATATAATGATTTTGCTTTTATGGTAATTCTCGCGGAAAACAGTGGGCGAGCAGCCCTTCTTTTTCTTGAAGATGCGGTTGAAGTTGCTGATATTGTTGAAGCCGCAGGCATAACAGATCTCTGCCACGCTGTGCGAACTGTCCACCAGCATTCGCGTAGCGTGCCCCAGGCGGATGTCTATGGTATATTCCGATACCGTCTTGTGGGTATGCAGGTGGAAGAAGCGGCTGAAGGCCGTGGGCGTCATGCCTGCCAGGTCGGCCAGGTCGGCCAGTCGGATCTCGCTCTGGAAATGCTGGTCGATATACTCCTGAACCCTTCGCACCCTGCGGCTGTCATGCGTGGTAGGCACGCTGGAGAAGCTCTTGCTTGCCAGCAGGTGAGAGTCTTCCTGGATGCTCAGTTCGTTGAGCAGATCCAGAAAGGCCAGCACGCTGCCGAAGCCGGGCTGCGCGCCAGTAAGGTTCATCAGCTTGGCATATACGGGCATTATGGCATCCGTGCCGTAGGCGATACCCAGCTTGGCGTTCTCCATCATTTTCTGGATGGGGCGCATAGGATTCTTGGCCAGGAACTGCTCGCTCAGCAGGTTCTGGCTGAACTGGATGGTTATCTCGTGAATCTTGCTACTGCGACATTCGTGCTGTTCCCATACATGCTCCAGCCCTCCGCCCACCAGGCATAGGTCGTATTCGCCCAGCACCTCCATAGAGTCTCCCACAATGCGCCGCGCCCCCTTGCAATGGGCCACGAAATTCAGTTCCAGCTCCTCGTGCTTATGCAGCGGATACGAGAATTCCTCCTTGTAGCGCTCCACCAGGTAGAAGCAATCCTTCTCGCCCAGGTTGGTGATTTCCGTTATGACCTTGTTCATAGTTATTGTAGTGTTGCTAATACTGATATTTTCAGGTGCAAAATTACAACTTTTCGGAATCTTTTGCAAATTTTGGGATAAAAAATGTCAATAGTCGGGCTTGGCCTTTCACTTTTTTTGACCGTCGGGAAGCGGGCTGCTGGAGGTTGATGCCGGGAGCGTTCTCGGCACCATCAGGCCTCGGTGAAAAATCTGTAAATTCTCTATGATTTCTCTATAAAACCTCTATAAAAGCGCTATCCCTATGGACATAGAGAATTTATAGAGAGATTATAGAGAAATGGTAGGGAACTTATAGGGAACCGATAGAGAAGACATCAGGAAGTATAAAGCGGAGGATACCAGGAAGCTGTGATTACTTCGGCAATTCATGGCCTTCGACGACCCGGGTCCTGTATTTGCGGAACCCGGGTTTTGCAATTGCGGAACCCGGGTTTTGCAATTGCGTGACCCGGGTCTTGCATTATCTTTTGACCCGGTTTTTGCAATCAATAGTCGTGCCAGGAGGTTTTCGTTTGCGATTTTTCCGATAAAGTGAAGAAAAAATTGGGGAAAGTTGATGTTTCTAAAAATAATTTTGTATCTTTGCACTCATAAATCTTAAACTATCTAGCGAATTAGCGAAAATGAAACAAAAGAATCCAGTTAAGATGCTCTGTCTTATGGTAGCGGCCGCCTTCGTGTTGCAGGCGTGCAAGGAGACCATCGACACATCGGCTCGCTATGTGTTCAAGTACGATTCCATCCTGTCCTACATGCAGCGTCATGAGGTCTATAGCGAGTACGTAAAGCTCCTGGAGGTTGTGCCTGTCTCCAGAGCCAGCGAGAGTACTGTGGCACAGTTGCTATCGGCGCGCGGCCACTACACCGTCTTTGCCCCCACCAACCAGGCTATCGAGGAATACCTGCAGACGGTATATGAGGAGAACCCCGACCTGATGAGCGGCCCTACGTGGGACGACTTCTTCACCGAGCACAAGCGCGACTCCATCCGTAAGGTTATAGTGTATAATAGTATAATAGACTCGGGCGACGAGGTGGAGGCTTTCGAGGTATCGGGCTTCCCAGAGACGGACGGCGGCGAGTTCCAGCTGAACAACATGATGGACCGCAAGGTGTCTGTGCGCTACTCAGGCGTTGACAGCATCTTCATCATGGGCACCGCCCCTGTGAGCCTGACCGAGCGCGACATACTCTGCCTGAACGGTGTGATACACCAGATAGGGAAGGCCATAGCGCCCAAGGACGTCACGATGGCCAGCTACCTGCAGGAAATACTGGATCAGGACAGGGAGGGAATACTCGTGGCAGCCAAGGTCATCCAGGCCTGCGGACTGATGGACACCCTATCGAAGATACGCGACGAGGTCTATGAGGACCTCTATCAGCGCGGACTCATCCCCGATATACCCAGCATGACCAGCTTGGGCTTTGCCGAAGGTGGCATAGGCCATGCTCCCCGCCACAGAAACTACGGCTTCACGTTCTTCGTAGAGCCAGACGACTTCTGGCGCTCGCAGGGCATGGACCCGCATGCACCAACGTCCACGCTGCTTCCCAAGCTGATGGACTGGCTGGTGAACAACGAACAGTATAGCAAGACGTACGATACCTTTACAACCGACGAGAACTACAAATCGGAGAGCAACCTCATCAACCAGTGGATTACCTACCACCTGCTGCCCATGCGACTCTCGCCCGACCGTCTGGTCTTCCACCGCACGGAGTACGGCTATTCCTACAGCAACCCCTATAGATATGGCGTGCCCGTGTGCGAATACTATGCCACGATGGGCAAGCGGCGACTGCTGAAGCTTTATGAGAGTGCAGAGAGCAACGGCGTCTACCTGAACCGCTGCGCCAACTATGACAATGGCCGCCGCGGTACGGGACACGAAATATCCTGCGACCCCGACAAGGTGGGATGCAAGGTGATGCGCGAGGACTCGCTGGCCGTGGGAAACGATATAGTGAACGGATGTATCTACCCAATAGATGCCCCCCTGGCCTATAATGACCAAACGCGCATGAACCTGGGACGTACCCGCATCCGGTTCGACGGCATGTCGATGATGCCCGAGGCCATGACCAACGACATCCGCCTGCTGAAGACGCGCGAAGATCGGTACTTCCACGTACACATACCGCGCACGAGCACATACAACTACTTCGAGAACATGCAGCAGAACGACCAGATGAACTTCGTCTATTACAGCGCCTACCAGGATGCATGGTGCAACCTGCACTCGGACGAGATGAAGGGCGTGGGCCGCTTCGAGGTGCAGTTCAAGCTGCCACCGGTGCCCATCCGTACTACCTACGAGCTGCGCTACGATGTGCTGGCCAATGGTAACCGAGGCGTAGGCCAGCTCTACTTCGGCTCCGACCCGGAAAACCTGCCCGTTACGGGTATTCCCCTGGACCTGACGCTCCCCGCGCGAGCATCACAGTTCGGTTTCGAGGCCGATACGGAGGATGACGACTATAACGCCGAGATTGACAAGCGTATGCGAAACAACGGCGTGATGAAGGGGGCCATGAGCGTCTGCCAGAACGGCAATACCGGCCAGAACGAACGCATCAACAATAACTACGAGAACGTGCGCCGTATCGTTTGGCGTGGCACCGTTGACCCAGACAAGACCTACTATCTGCGCATCAAGTCGGTGCTCGACAACGACCGCAAGGAGTTCTATATGGACTACCTGGAGTTCTGCCCCAAGGAAGTCTATGACAACCCCGAGACGCCAGAGGATGTCTGGTAGCAATCAGCTCAGAAATACAACTGAGAAAGGCAGGGTCGCCTCAAGGGGCGTCCCTGCCTTTCTGTATGCTCCAGCTGATTGTTGAAATGATTCTCCAATGCGAAAAAAGAGACATTTCCTGCATTTCTTTGACAAAAAAGGGGAAAAAAGAGAGCGCTTTTGAAAATAATTCTGTATCTTTGCAGGCAGAATTCATTAAATAATATACCAAACTTACGCGTGATGAAACAAAAAAACTCTATTTTGGTGCTCTGCTCCGTGCTTATTGCCGCCTTCGTGATGCAAGCGTGCCAGGAGACCATCGACACCTCGGCCCGCTATGTCTTCAAGCACGACACCACATTGTCCTACCTCCAGAAACACGAAGTATATAGCGAGTATGTAAAGCTTTTGGAGATGGTGCCTATTTCCAGGGTTAGCGAGAGTACCGTGGCCCAGCTCCTCTCGGCCCGTGGGCACTATACTGTCTTCGCTCCCACCAACGAGGCCATCAAGGCCTATCTGCAGACCGTTTACGAGATGAATCCCGACCTGATGAGCGGTCCTACCTGGGAAGACTTTTTCTCCGAGCACAAGCGCGACTCTATCCGCCAGGTAATTGTATATAATAGTATCATAGACTCGGGCGACGAACAGGATGCCTACGAAACATCTGCCTTTCCCGAGACGGACAAGGCCGAGTTCCCCATCGGCAACCTTATGGACCATAAGCTGGCTATCCATAACAATATCGAGTCCAATCCCGACAGCCTCTATATCAATGGAGACTGCCCCATCAGCATCACTCAGCGCGACATCCTATGCCTGAACGGTGTAATACACCAGATGGAGAAGGTCATCGCCCCGCAGGATGTTACGGCTGCCCTCTACATCCAGGATATGCTCGACAAGCAGAAGGAAGGCTACCTGGTAATGTGCAAGGCCATTCAGGCCTGCGGACTGCTGGATACGCTGCGCGTCATCCGCGACGAGGTCTATGAGGACCGCTATCAGCGCGGACTCGTGCCCGACCTGAAGTGTATGACATGCTGGGGCTTTGCCGAGGGAAATACAGGCTATACCCCCCGCCATCGCCTGTATGGCTTCACCATCTTTGCCGAGACGGACGACTTCTGGCGTTCCCAGGGCCTGGATCCCCTGGCACCCTCAAGCACGCTGCTCCCTCAGCTGCAGCAGTGGATTCTGGACAATAAGAAATACTCGGAGGTGTACGACCACTTCACCACCGACGAGAACTACCGCTCGCCCGAGAATCTGCTCTACCAGTGGGTCACCTATCACATGCTGCCCATGAGGATTCCCACCGACAAGCTCGTCTTCCACCACAACGAGTACGGCTACGTCCGCAGCAATCCATACCGGCTCTCCATCCCTGTATATGAGTTCTATGCCACGATGGGCAAGCGCCGCCTTATAAAGATCTACCAGAGTGCCGAAAGCAACGGTGTCTATCTGAACCGCTTCCCAATCCTTGACAATGGCCGTCGCGGTACTGGCCATGAGCTGAGCTGCGACCCCGACAAGGTGGGATGCCGCATTGGAAACGACGACGAGCGGGCTATCGTAAACGATATGGTGAACTGCTGCATCTATCCCATCGATGCACCCCTGGCATACGACGATGCTACGCGCAACAACCTGGGCAGGCAGCGCATCCGCTTCGATGGCATGAGCCTCTTCCCCGAAGCCATGAATAACGACATGCGCAAGAAGAGGGGAACCGATGAGCGCTGGCAGCACGTACATATCCCCAATACGCAGACCAGCTACGACTACTTCAAGGACTTCCAGATGAATCGCGAGATGATGTTCGTCTATTATAACGCATGGGACTATGACTGGTGCAACCTCAACGCCGATGAGATGAAGGGCGTGGGCCGCTTCGAGGCCATGTTCACCCTGCCTCCTGTGCCGCGGCGTGGCATATACGAGTTCCGCTACAAGGTGCTGGCCAATGGCAACCGCGGTGTGCAGCAGATCTACTTCGGATCCGACCCGAACAATCTGCCCGTGGCCGGTATCCCCCTCGATCTGACTATGCGTGCCGACCACCGCCTCTTCGGATGGGAGGACGATACCGAGGACGATGACTACAATGCCGAAATCGACAAGCGCATGCGTAATAACGGTGTTATGAAGGCCAGCCTGAGCGTATGTGCCAATGGAGCCACCAACGGCAGTGAGCGCAGTGCTCCTCACCGTGAGAACGTGCGCCGCATTATGTGGCGCGGTATGATGGACCCCGACAAGACGTACTACCTGAAGGTAAAGTCTGTGCTGGACAGCGACAAGAAGGAGTTCTATATGGACTATATGGAGTTCTGCCCGAAGGAGGTCTATGACAACCCCGAGACGCCTGAAGACATCTGGTAAAAGCAGCTATACTACATACAGCAAGCCGACGCCTCCACCCCGCTGTTATCGATAACAAAAAATCCTCCCTTCACGCCTTGCCAAAAATAGGGAACGTGGGGGGAGGCGTCTTTTTCATCAGCTCAGAGCAGAGCTGTAGCCTGGGTAAGCCACTGCCTGTCTGCTTCGTCAGTGAGCAGGGGTAGCAATTTCTCCCGTACAAGGCCGTGATACTGGTTCAGCCACTCCCGTTCCTCGTTCTGCAGCATGTCCAGGTCTATGAGACGGCGGTCGTATGGGCATAGAGTCAGGCACTCGAAGCAGAGGAACCTTCCGCACTCGGTCTGCTGCGCTTCCTGGCAGAGCAGCATATTCTCTATGCGTACGCCAAAGCGCCCGGCCAGGTAGATGCCAGGTTCATCCGTTATGACCTGTCCGGCATGGAAGGGCAGGGTAGTGCACTGGCGCAGGTTCTTGCGTATCTGCACGGGTCCTTCATGCACACCTGAGCGGAATCCTACTCCATGCCCCGTACCGTGCCCGAAATCGTATCCCCTTCGCCACATATCCATCCGGGCTGCGGTATCCAGTTGCAGGCCAGTAGTGCCTTCCGGGAATTGCATGTTCATCAGTTTCAGATGGCCGCGCAATACCAGAGTATAGACGCGTCGTTCTTCTTCGGTGGGTTCGCCCAGGCAGATGGTACGTGTAATATCCGTTGTACCGAAGGTGTAGTGTGCTCCGCTGTCAAGGAGTAGCAGGTTACCGCCTATCTGTCCTGCGGCAGGTCTCAGGGGGATGTCCGTTTCAGGTGTCGGTTCGTAGTGGACGATAGCTGCATGTGGTCCGTAGGCTGAGATGGTCTCAAAGCTCAGGTCCATGAAATCCTCAGATTCCCGACGCAGTTCTTCGAGTTGCCGGGCGGCAGAAAGTTCCGTCCATGCCGCATCCTTGGACTCTTGTGCCCTTAATGTTTCCTCATCCAGCTGGCGCAGGAAGCGCACCATGGCCACGCCGTCGAGCAGGTGAGACCTGCGGAATCCCTCCTGCTCAGTGGGGTTCTTGATGGCACGCCAGGAGGGAATGGGGCTTTCCAGCCCTTCTGTCTTCAGCATGGTTTGGCATCGCAGGGCCAAGCCGTTGGCATAGCTGTCCATGTCGATGTTGAGCTGCTGAAATTTTTTGTTTACCTCATCAGGTACGCGGCTGCGGTCGGTGAAAAGAGTATGCTTGCCTTGTATGTTTACCTTGAGGAAACTGAGCGGGTAGGGGTTGAAGGGGATGTCGCGGGCACGGATGTTCAGCAGCCAGCAGATTTCAGACAGGTCGCTGATGAGGATATGTCCGGATCCATGTTGAATCAGGTAGTCCTGTAGTCGCCCGATGCGTTGTGCGGCCGTTTCGCCTACGAGTGTGTCGGGCATCAGTTCCACCTTGGAATGTGGCATGGGCGGACGGCCGGTCCATAGCGGATTGATTTCCTCTGATGACAGGGATACCAATCTATCTCCCTGCAAACCGGCAAACAACTCTTCATAGAGCGGCTTCGACATCATGTCCTCGAAGAAGGCGATGCATCCGGTTTCTCCTTCGTGCTTGTTCACCCAGCTGCGGAACTCGTCGTCTTCGCCCTCGCGCATCAGGCTGAAGGGTGTGCCTGCCAACTGCTCCTCAGCCTGCAGCCAGTAGCGTGAGTCGGTCCATAGCAATGCCTCGTCAGGTGTGACGACTGCCATACCTGCACTGCCAGTGAAGCCTGTTAGCCACTCCCTCATCTGCCAGTGGCCGGCCACGTACTCCGAGTCATGAGGGTCCATTGTAGGTATGGTTAATGCCCAGATGGCTGGCTTCTGATTGCGCATCCACGTGCGGATGCTCTTCACTCTTTCTGTGATAAAATCCTTGTTCTTTATCATAAAATTGCTTTTCGATGGGTCAAAGTTACAATTAAGCGTGCTATTTTCCAAATTTATTTGTAACTTTGCAGCACATTTAACACTTACTGTTACACATTATTATATTTATATATGGCAATATTCAAGAAACTGCAAGGTATGCCTGCCCCCCGATACGGCAAGCACTGTTACTTCAGCGAGGGAGCAGTCATCGTTGGCGACGTGGAAATGGGCGATGATGTCACCATCTGGTTCAATGCCGTCGTACGCGGCGATGTGGATTATATCAAGATAGGTAACCGCACGAATATTCAGGACTGCAGCTGCCTACATACGCTCAACGGCAAAGCACCCATTGTTCTGGGCGACGACGTCACGATTGGCCACAGCGTTACTCTGCACGGATGCGAGGTGCGTGATGGTGCTTTGGTCGGCATGGGGGCTACGGTGCTGGATCATGCCGTAGTGGGGCGCGGTGCTATTGTGGCCGCTCATGCCCTGGTGCTCTCTGGAACTATCATTGGCGATGGCGAGTTGTGGGCTGGCGTTCCTGCCAAGTTCATTAAGAAAGTGGATCCGGCTCAGGCTCAGGCCATGAACAAGACCTACGCCTCGCACTACATAGAATACAGCGACTGGTTCCGGCAGGCCGACGAAGATCCGGCCAATACCTGGGAGCTCGTTTACGGGGAATAAAATTCGGATAACACCAAAATCTATAGCACACTATGAGACGAAACGTAATCTTTTCCCTTTTGCTGAGCCTTCTGCTCTGCGCTTGCAGTAGAGGCATAGAGGTGGCAAATCCGCGTTGCTGCAACATGGAGTTCCCTGTGGGCATCGCAGACCCTGAATTCAGTTGGCAGTTAGCCGACAATTCGATAGGTGCTGCTCAGACGGCTTATGAGCTTCAGATTGCCAGTTCACCCGAACTGCTTAGGCAGGGGAACCCCGACGTTTGGGAGTCAGGCCTGCAGCAAACAGACGAACAATTGCACATCAAGGCTGAGGGCGCAAGCTTGAAGGAGGCTACTGCATACTGGTGGCGGGTACGCCTTACTAATCAGGAAGGCAGGCAGACGGCTTGGAGCCGGCCACAGCCTTTCGCCACAGGGTTCCACTCATGGGCAGAGAATACGGAGCACTGGATAGCCCCTGACTGGTCCAGGTGCAAGACGCAGCCCTATCTGCGGCGGCTGTTCACATTGAGGGAGAAGCCAAAGCGGGCGCTGGCCTATATCTGCACACTCGGTTGCGGCGATTTGTGGATGAACGGGAAACGTGTGGACGAGACAGCCATCCTCAATCCGGCTCAAACCAACTATGAGCAATATGCCCTTTATGTGGGCTATGACGTCACGTCTCTGCTGAAGGCAGGCGACAATTGCATGGGTGCCATGCTGGGTGATGGTTGGTATCATCAGAACCGCGTCTGGGGCACTACGCTGGGAGACTATGGCCATCCGAAGATGAAGTGTGCCTTGGTGGTTGAATATTCAGATGGGGAACGTCTGACGCTTTATTCCGATTCACTGTGGACATGGCACGATGGGCCTGCCTTGGCCAGCAACATCTATGCAGGCGAGGTTTATGATGCTCGCTGCGAGATAGACAACTGGTGCCAGCCGGCCCAACCATCCGAGGGGTGGCAAAGTATAGTGGAGGCGAAGGAGAATGTGCCTCCCCTCTTGCTGCCACAGTTGATGGAACCAATCCGGCTGCTGAAGGCTGTGAAACCCGTCAAGGCATGGCAGGCGAACGGCAAGTGGATATTCGATTTCGGCATTAATTTTGCAGCCGTACCACGTCTCAGGATAGACCTGCCCGAAGGCACCACCCTGACTATGCGGATGGGCGAGGTGCTGAAGGGCGACAGCATCGACTTCTCTACTACCGGACCGAATGCCACTGGCGTCGTGCAGACCGATATCTATACGAGCAAGGGTGGTCCCCAGACGTGGACACCACGTTTTACTTATCATGGCTTCCGTTATCTGGAACTGACGGGATTGGACGAACTGCCTATGTATGACTTCCTCGAGGCTGTGCAGGTAAATACCGATTTGCAACAGTTGGCTGACTTCTCCTGTTCGGATACCCTGCTCAACCGCATGCATGAGATGGCCATCCGAACTTTCCTGAGCAATAGCCACGGCATTCCCACCGATTGCCCCCACCGCGAGCGTTGCGGCTGGTTGGGCGATGCACATGCCGTCTGCCCCTTTGAGTCCATCAACTATGATATGGAGAATTTCTTCATGAAGTATCTTGGAGATGTGCGTTCGAGTGCCAGTTATCCTGTCGGGAACACTCTCTTCCATAAGCTCTACAACAGCATCTTCTACTACACGGACAAGCCCGAGGGGCTGTGTTTTATGATAGCCCCTGGACGTAGGCAGTGCGGCGTGGCCTCTCCCGACTGGGGAACAGCACAGGTTCACATTCCCTGGTGCCTCTGGTGGTATTATGGAAACAAGGAAGCCTTGGCGATGATGTATGACTATATGAAGGTGTGGGAACGTCATATCACCGACCTCTCAGAGAACCATATCGTTCATGTGGGGCTGGGTGATTGGTGCCCTTGCGCCAACGGAAACCAGCCCCATCCGCCATGTCCCATCCCCCTCAGTTCCACGGCCTTCCATTATCGCGACCTCGTTGAGTTGGAGCAGATAGCCCAGCTTCTGGGATTCCCCGACGATGCCCGTGAATATGCCGGAAAGCGTCAGCTGGTCGGGCAAGCACTTGTCGATTCGTTCTATTGCGACAGCACCCACTCTTTCGGTAGCCAGACGGCCGATGCTATGGCCCTGGAGTTCGGTTTTGCACCCGCGGCTGACCGCGAGGATGTTGCCGAGGCTATTGTTGCCCGTGCCCATGCCGAGCATCACGACTTCTTCAACGTCGGCATCTTCGGACTTGGCAATGTTGGTCAGGCACTCAGTCGTAATGGTCATGCCGCTGATGCCTTCCGTCTCTTCACGAAGAAGGGCGAGTACAGTTTCGACTATATGGTCACTGATGCCGATGCCACCACATGCTGGGAGACGCTGCCTGTCTGCTCCAGCAGTAAGGAAAGTACCCTGAAGGGCGCCTCGCTCAACCATCCCATGCAGGCTGTCTATGACCAGTATTTCATCGAGGACATCGCAGGCATACGTCCCCTGGCGCCTGCCTACAAGAAGATACTCTTCACCTCTGCGGCTGATACTGGTCTCGAGTATGCCCAGGCAAGCATACAGACACCTTATGGCCTGGCATCCAGCCAATGGAGGAAGGAGCGCGACGACCTCACCTGGCGCCTCACCATTCCGGCCAATACAACGGCCGAGATTGCCCTGCCCACACATAGCGAACTCATTATTTCGCCTCAGTCAGACGTAGTGGAAGCAGACGGACGGATTGTCCTGCCTGCAGGGCAATACAAATTGCTGGTCAAATAGGCAGAGTGGGTTCAGCCTGCAGCCTTAGTAAGCCTGGCCAGGTAGTCATAGTGCTCGCCTTGAATCACCACCTCCATCTCGAAACCGTTCTCCTCGGCCTTCTCGCGCAGTGTCTCGGCATCTACGTAGACCCATGGGAACGGTTCCCCTATTATGTCTTTATATTGCAGCTGGTATGTCAGTTCCCCGTAGTAGCCCTCCACGTCAGTCAGGTCGATAACTCCCTCCTCGTCCTCATAGATATAGCAGAGGTCAGACGAGTCGCACAGCACCTGTCCGCCTGGAGCCAGAAGCCTTTCCAGCTGACGGAACAGCAAGGGGAAGCGTTCCATAGTGCCCACGATGCCCACGCCGTTCATCAGCAGCAGGATCGTGTCGAACTGCCCCTCCAGGGTATAGAAGTCCTGCTCCAGTACCTTTTGTACTCCTCGTCCTTTCATTGCCTCCACCGATAGCGGCGAGATGTCGATGGCAGTTACGTCCATACCCCTCTGCTGTAGCACTAACGCGTGGCATCCTGCGCCTGCTCCTACGTCCAAAATCTTTC
The DNA here is from genome assembly GCA_946407895.1 of uncultured Prevotellaceae bacterium. Lineage (GTDB taxonomy): Bacteria > Bacteroidota > Bacteroidia > Bacteroidales > Bacteroidaceae > Physcousia. Next base: position 18,251 of record CAMJQA010000041.1, on the reverse strand, counting down.
CTCTGGATATATCCATTGCGTGGCGTTCTATGGCAGGCATATCCTCATACTTGCGGAATAGAATCTCCACAGGCATTTCGTCTTCTTCAAACATCGGCGAGAACACCCTTATCTTCTCTGCCCGTCCCGTTTTCCAATAGTCGAGAATGGCTTGCCCCATCGGGTCCTGTATCCTTTTCATTATTAATCAGTTTTTCAAATTGAGATAGTTTGCTTCTTTTCTGATGCAAATTACGCTCTATTTTATGAATAGGCCAAATAAATCACTTTTTTTATTTTCTTATAGAATTTTTTTGGAGAAACATTAGGAAGATATATAGGTAATTTTATATCTTTGCACTCGATTCGAGTTATCCAAAACGGGAAACTTTTTGTGGACGACGGCAGGAAAAGTTGTCCAAAACGGGAAACTTTTGGGAAACGAATACAGGAATAAAATTCAATAAATAACATAGAATATGGAAATTAAGAACTTTACCATCACCAAGCGTGACGGTTCGAAAGACAGTTTTTCACTGGACAAAATCATGAATGCCATCGTCAAGGCATTCGAGAGTGTGGATGAGCCCGCCGAACTGGGTATTATCTCAAAGATTATCAGCCACTTGGATATCCATAATGATATTACTGTGGAGGACATTCAGAACCAGGTTGAGGAGGCTTTGATGCGCGAGGGCTTCTATAAAGTTGCCAAGTCGTTTATCCTTTATCGTCAGCAGCACACCGAGGATCGCGAGACTTTGGAGAAGATAACATTCCTGTCGGAGTATATGGAGTCGGTGAATGCCGCTACTGGTTCCAAGTATGACGCAAATGCAAATGTGGAGCACAAGAACATTGCCACTTTGATAGGTGAGTTGCCCAAGTCAAACTTCATCCGGCTGAATCGCCGCCTGCTGACCGAGCGCATCAAGAAGATGTACGGTAAGCAGCTGGCTGATGAATATATTGACAAGCTGACGCATCACTTCATCTACAAGAACGACGAGACGAGCCTGGCCAACTATTGTGCATCGATAACGATGTACCCCTGGCTGATAGGCGGCACCGCCAGCATAGGCGGCAACTCGACGGCACCCACTAACCTGAAGAGTTTCTGCGGAGGCTTCGTGAACATGGTATTCATGGTGAGCAGTATGCTTTCCGGTGCATGCGCAACACCGGAGTTCCTGATGTACATGAACTACTTTATAGGGAAGGAATATGGTACCGACTACTACACGCGTGCCGACGAGGTTGTGGACCTGAGCCTGAAGAAACGCTCCATTGACAAGGTGATAACCGACTGCTTCGAGCAGATTGTCTATACGCTCAACCAGCCTACCGGTGCCCGTAACTACCAGGCTGTGTTCTGGAATGTGGCCTACTACGACCGCTATTACTTCGAGAGCATCTTCGGCGACTTCTACTTCCCCGATGGCAGCCGTCCCGACTGGGAGGGCCTGTCGTGGCTGCAGAAGCGGTTCATGAAGTGGTTCAACAAGGAGCGCACCAAGACGCTCCTCACCTTCCCCGTAGAGACGATGGCCCTGCTGACCACGAAGGACGGCGATTGCATGGACCCCGAATGGGGCGAATTTACGGCCGAGATGTACTCGGAGGGTCACTCCTTCTTCACCTATATGAGCGACAATGCCGACTCGCTGTCGTCCTGCTGCCGGCTGAGGAACGAGATTACCGACAACGGATTCAGTTACACGCTTGGAGCCGGTGGCGTATCGACGGGCTCGAAGAGCGTGCTCACCATCAACCTGAACCGTTGCATCCAGTATGCCGTCAACCACCAGATGGATTACCTGGAGTATCTGGGCACGGTCATCGACCTGTGCCACAAGGTTCAGCTTGCCTATAACGAGAACCTGAAGGAGCTGCAGGCTCACGGCATGCTGCCGCTCTTCGATGCCGGCTACATCAACATCGCACGCCAGTATCTGACCATCGGCATCAACGGCCTGGTTGAGGCTGCCGAATTCATGGGCCTGAAGATTACGCCCAACGACGACTACAAGGCATTCGTGCAGGGCATCCTGGGGCTTATAGAGAAGTACAACAAGCAGTACCGCACGAAGGAGGTCATGTTCAACTGCGAGATGATTCCGGCCGAGAACGTCGGCGTAAAGCACGCCAAGTGGGACCGCGAGGACGGCTACTTCGTGCCGCGCGACTGCTACAACAGCTACTTCTATGTTGTTGAGGACGACTCGCTGAGCATCATCGACAAGTTCAAGCTGCACGGTGAGCCCTACATCGAGCACCTCACGGGCGGCTCGGCCCTGCACATGAACCTGGAGGAGCACCTCAGCAAGCAGCAGTATGCCCAGTTGCTGAAGGTCGCCGCCCAGGAGGGATGCAATTACTTCACGTTCAACATACCGAATACCGTATGCAACGAGTGCGGGCACATCGACAAGCGCTACCTGCACGAGTGCCCGGTATGCCACTCCACGAATGTGGACTACATGACGCGCATCATCGGCTATCTCAAGCGTGTGAGCAACTTCTCGCAGCCGCGCCAGGAGGAGGCCGCTCGCCGCTACTATGCACGGGCCAAGGAGCGCCGGCTGGCTCAGAGCGGGAAGTAGGCCCTCGTCATGCTGAAGTACGTCAATACGGGTGTGGTCTTCCAGGAAATCCCCGACGAGGTCACACTTGCCATCAACATCTCGGGCTGCCCGTGCCGATGCCCCGGCTGCCATAGCCGCTACCTGTGGGAAGACACGGGCGAACCCCTGACACCGGCTGCCATAGACAGCTTCGTCAGCGAACTGGGCACGAGCATCACCTGCCTGGCCCTGATGGGTGGAGATGCCGACCCGCTGGCTGTAGTTGACCTGGCGCGCTACATCCACAGCCGGCACCGGGGCTACCGCGTGGCCTGGTACTCGGGCCGCATCCGCCTGCCCCGCGGCGTCGATCGCCTGGCTTTCGACTACATCAAGCTCGGGCCCTACATCCGACACCTGGGTCCGCTGAGTAAGCCTACCACGAACCAGCGCCTCTATCGCATCAAGCCCGACGGCGAGATGCAGGACATTACGCATCGTTTCTGGAAGAAGTAAGTGAGCGAGGGGGAGCCTCAACGGGGCATCCTCCTCGCTTGCTTTTATAGGCCCTTCCCCCTCGCGGCATACAGAAGAAAAGGCGGGGCCGCCGTTTTGTCAATTCTACGCCGATGTTTAGGTGAAACAGCGCCGCTGTTTTGGCATTTCTACGCCGATGTTTAGGTGGGCCACGGCCAACCAAAAAATCGGCCGCGGCCGATTGGTGAGTTAGCCGCGGCCGATTGATACATTGGCCGTATGGGGGTGTTTTCTCCGCCCTTGCAATCGTTCTCTTTTGTGTAAGGAATTTTCTGCGGGCTACGCCGCCGCCATTACCTGACGCCGCCGCCGACGCCGCCGCCCGAGAAGCCTCCGCCGCCTCCCCACGACGCGCTGCCGCCTCCGCCGCTGCGGCGTGCCTCGCGCTCGGCCTTGTTCATGGCGGCCCGGCTGGCACTCTTGTGCATCGTTGAGCGTATGACGGGCAGGGTGACGTCGTCGGCCATCTGACGGGCCACTTGGTCCATGTTGAAGTATGCCGGATTTATCTTCTTCATGTCGCGCAGAACCTGGTCGGCTATGCCGAAGAGGGTGGCAAATACTAGGTAGTCCTTCCAGAGGGCTACCTCCTGGGCGCCGCGCTCGTCGACGAGGGAGAAGTCCTTCAGATACTTCCTGAGCCCGAAGAGGCGGCGTACCTCGTCGCGCTCGTCGGCATACTGGTAGATGCTTGTACGCGTGTGTAGGGCCTGTACGAAGCTGTCGGTCAGGCTCTGGTTGTAGCTGCGCTGCATGAACGAGCGCAGCTCGCGGGGCTCCAGTACGGTATCGTCGCCGGCGGCCTTCTGGAAGATTTCGTGCACCAGTCGCATCAGCCGGGGCTGGGCCTCGGGCTGATGCAGCTGCCTGATGACGAAGAGGGGCTTTGCCTGGCCCCGCCCGTCCTGCCGCTGCTCGATGCCGATGGCGCCCATCTCGATGAGGCGCAATATCGTGGCCGACAGCAGGTTGTTGTAGTCGGCGCTAAAGTAGCTGTAGGCGTTCAGGGCGTTGTTGGCGGCCTGCAGGTTCCCGCCGTATGGAATATCGCGGTACCATTGGAGGTCCTTCATCACCAGCCGCCGCTGGCGCCACATATATATAAGGTATATGACGAAGCAGAGCACGGGCATCAGGAAGAAGAAGATGACCAGCACTGCCATGCCGGCGGGGCTGAGGCCGTCGTCCTCATAGTCGCTGCCCTCGAAGGCCCTGTTCATGATCTCGTCGAACGTGCCCTCGCCCTGCATCGAGGGGGCGAAGAGTCCCTGCTGGAACCTGGCCATCACCACCATGGCGCTGCCGTCGGCGAAGGGCTCGTCCGTCTCGGCCACGATGGCTCCGTCCTGCAGCTGCACCTGCCCGCGGTATCGGAAGCCCCAGATGGCGGTGTTCTCCTCATTGAACTGCGTGCTGTCGGCCGGCACGATGGTGAGTCGGACGTGGCGGGGCAGGGGGCTGATGCCCGGGGCCACGAACATCCAGTTGAAGCCGTCGGCATCCTCGTAGGCGCGGACCATTCCGCTCACGGTGTAGCTGGTGGTGTATGTGCGCTCTCCGCTCTGGCCCAGTCCCCAGCAGAGTTCGTATCCGTCGCGCTTCGTGACCATGCCGCACCGCCCTGCCTTCTCGCTGCGGCTGCGGCCCACGTCCCATTCGCCCACGTTCTCGTAGGCGGTTCCTGCCTCGTCGGTCACCTGCAGGCCGCTAACGGTGCTGCCATTGAGGTTGCCCACTACGATGTAGCACTCGGTGCCCTCCGAGTCGATTGCCATGCGTCGCGTCTCGGTGATGCGGGCGTCGCCGCCGCTGCCCAGCACCACGCGTATGTCGAGGTCGTGCAGCTGCGGACGGGCCATGGCCAGGGCCGAAATCATCAGGCCCACGGCTGTGAGTATGCGGCTTCTCATCTTATCTTTTACAATTAGACTATATACAATTTACTTGTTGTTTTGCGCTTCTCTTGCCCAAGAAACGGTACTCGGTACTTGGCTAAATGGTACTTACGGTCGTCAGGTTTCTACTTGAACGCCTCGTCCAGGTTTGGGTAGCTCTTCTTCTGCTCCTCGTCAACCTTAAGGTATTCCTTCATGTCGAAGTGCAGCATCGATGCCACTATGCTCGATGGCCACTGGCGCACCATGCGGTTCATCTTGGTGGCCGTGTCGTTGTAGATCATGCGCGCTATGCGGACTTTCTCCTCGTAATCCTTCACACCCTCCTGCGTCTCCTTGAAAAGGTCGGCGGCCTTCAGCTCGGGGTATGCCTCGCCGATGGCAATCAGGCGCCCCATCACCTGCTGCAGGGCGCCTTGCTGCTCGCTGTAGTCTGCGGGCGAGTTGATGTTTGCACCGCGGCGCTGTTCGATAACCTTCACGAGCGTTTCCGACTCGTGCTTGGAGTACTGGGCAGCCATCTTGGCCAAGGCCAGCACGGCATCCCATCGGGAGTTCAGTTGCACCTCAATCTGGCTGAGGGCGTTCTTGCACAGTTCGTCAAGGCTTACCAGCGAGCGCTGGGTCATTACGAAATAGGCGATTACAATGACCGCCACGACGATAAGGATAATTGCTGTCATAATTCTTAATTTGTTTTATAGGTTATTTAATATCGTTTTGTCAGTTCGTGAATCCGGCTTTGTCGGTTCGTGAAATGGTTATGGCCGCTTTGTCCGTTGGTTGCGGCCGTTTTTATGATTCCCGGCGTTCAAATTGCCTGATACCGACCGCAAAAATAATCATTTTTAGTCAAAAACCTGTTGGTTGCCGATGAATATATGCCCTTTTTGCCGTTTTTTTTGCAGAAAATGAGTATATTTGTAGCCAAGTTTCAACATGACAGCACATGATAGACCAGATTATCGCCTACAATTCGGCCTTCGTGGAATCGAAAGGCTACGAGAAGTATCTTACCAGTAAATACCCCGACAAGAAGCTCGCCGTTCTGTCGTGCATGGATACGCGCCTGACCGAACTGCTGCCGGCCGCGCTGGGCCTCCGCAACGGCGACGCCAAGATCATCAAGAATGCGGGCGGACTGGTCATATCGCCCTTCGACTCCGCCATGAGGAGCCTCATCGTTGCCATCTACGAGCTGGGCGTGGAGGAGATAATGGTCGTGGCCCACTCCCACTGCGGCGCCTGCCACATGAGTTTCGACCACTTCCGCCACCAGATGTTGGCGCGCGGCGTGAAGGAAGAGACGCTCAGCACCATCCAGCTCTGCGGCATCGACCTGCACCACTGGCTCGAAGGCTTCCGCGACACGCCCGAGTCCGTACGCCGAACCGTGGAGACCGTCCGCACGCATCCCCTCGTACCCAAGGACGTCAGCATACGCGGATTCATCATAGACTCCGAGACCGGACGGCTCGAGGAAATCGAATAAAACCTATATCAGCACATGGAATATCTGCCACAAGACCCGGCCATCCTCGTTTCGAGCATCAACATGCTCCTGCGCGACGGGGAGTTCGACAGCCTCGACTCGCTCTGCACGGCATTCGGCCGCGAGGCGCACCAGGTTGAGCACTACCTGCTCCAGAACGGCTTCGTATGGAGCCCCGAACAGATGCAGTTCCGCCCCCAGGGTTACGACGAATGATCAGCCTCGACAGCATAGAGACGGCCTACGCCCTATTGCACCAGAAGCGGAATGTCTACATCCATTCGCGCCTCTCTTGGCAACGAGACGACATAGAGTTGGCCGTCGCCAGCTTCGCCGACGCCATGAGCCCCGAACTCTACGCCCTCCTCTCGGCCGGCCGCCCCGACTACCTCAGGGACCATGCCCGTTTCGGCGACGACCTTGCCCGGGCCGTTGAACAACTGGAGGCGATGCTATAACAACTTGCACATGAAGATGAAGAAAATTGCTTTATTCATTATGCTCATCAGTAGCCTCTGCACCCAGGCCCGGCAATGGACGGCCGACGAGGTGAAAGAGGTAGTCAGGCGGGTGAACACCTACTGGCAGGCAAACAACCCGGCCGAGGTGCGAGCCTTCTGGGACAATGCCGCCTATCATACCGGAAACATGGAGGTGTGGAAGCTGCTGCACGACCAGGGCATGCTGGACTACAGCATCCGCTGGGCCGAGCACAACCAGTGGCAGGGCGCCAGGGAGGCCGACCCGTCGCGGTGGAAGTACAGGAACTATGGCGAGGGTCAGGACTACGTGCTCTTCGGCGACTGGCAGATTTGCTTCCAGACGTACATCGACCTCTACCACCTGCAGCCCGACCCGCGGCGCGTGGCACGGGCCACCGAGGTGATGTCCTACGAGGCCGACGCCCAGGCTCACGACTTCTGGTGGTGGGCCGATGCACTCTACATGGTAATGCCCGTGATGACCAAGATGTACAGGCTGACGGGCGAGGTGAAGTACCTCGACAAGCTCTATGAGAACCTGCTCTACAGCGACAGCATTATGCTCGACAGCGAGACGGGCCTCTACTTTCGCGACGGCAAGTACGTCTATCCGATGCATAAAACCGCCAATGGGATGAAGGACTTCTGGGCCCGCGGCGACGGCTGGGTCCTGGCCGGCCTTGCCAAAGTGCTGCAGGATATGCCCAGGAACTATCCCCGGCGCCGGTTCTTCCTGAAGAAATACAGGCGCCTGGCCCGGGCCGTCGCATCCCTGCAGCAGCCCGATGGCTACTGGACGCGCTCAATGATGGATCCCCTCCATGCCCCGGGCCCCGAGACGTCGGGAACGGCCTTCTTCTGCTACGGCCTGCTTTGGGGCGTCAACAACGGTTGCCTCAGCAAGCATAAGTTTGCTCCCGTCATCAGCAGGGCATGGAACTATCTGACCACCGTGGCCCTGCAGCCCGACGGCAGGGTCGGCTACGTGCAGCCCATAGGCGAGCGCGCCATTCCCGGTCAGACCGTCGATGCCGACAGCCAGGCGAACTTCGGCGTTGGAGCCTTCCTGCTGGCCGCCTGCGAATATGCCCGCTACCTGGACGGCAAATGACCCTTAAACGAAACACAAATCAATTCCACATATTATGAAAATGAAAGCAATAAACTTGGCAGTTGTAGTCTTGATGTTATCATTTCTTTGCTCTTGTCAGACAAGGGAACCGCATACCTTCGCCGTGGGCGATAAGACCTTCCTGCTCGACGGCAAGCCCTTTGTGGTCAAGGCTGCCGAGGTACACTACCCCCGCATACCGCGCCCCTACTGGGAACACCGCATACAAATGTGCAAGGCATTGGGCATGAACGCAGTATGCATCTACATCTTCTGGAACATCCACGAGCAGCAGGAGGGCCAGTTCAACTTTACGGAGAACAACGACGTGGCCGCCTTTTGCCGTATCGCCCAGAAGAACGGCATGTACGTCATCGTACGACCCGGTCCGTACGTCTGCGCCGAATGGGAAATGGGCGGCCTGCCCTGGTGGTTGCTCAAGAAGAAAGACATCCGTCTGCGCGAACAAGACCCGTATTTCATGCAACGCGTGAAAATCTTCGAGCAGAAGGTTGGCGAGCAGTTGGCGCCGCTCACCGTACAGAACGGCGGCCCCATCATCATGATACAGGTAGAAAACGAATACGGCTCCTATGGAGAGGACAAACCCTACGTATCCGAAATCCGCGACTGCCTGAAGAGCATCTATGGTGATGATATGACCCTGTTCCAATGCGACTGGGCATCGAACTTCGAGAAGAATGGACTCGACGACCTCACCTGGACAATGAACTTCGGCACGGGCGCCAACATCGACCAGCAGTTCCTCCGCCTGGGCGAACTGCGCCCTAATGCGCCGAAGATGTGCTCGGAGTTCTGGAGCGGTTGGTTCGACAAATGGGGCGCTCAGCACGAGACACGGCCTGCAAAGGACATGGTGGACGGCATGGATGAAATGCTCTCGAAGGGCATAAGCTTCTCGCTGTACATGACCCACGGGGGAACCAGCTTCGGCCACTGGGCGGGTGCAAACAGTCCTGGCTTTGCGCCCGACGTTACATCATACGATTACGACGCACCCATCAACGAATGGGGCCTTGCAACACCCAAGTTCTGGGAACTGCGCAAGATGATGGAGAAGTACAACGACGGCAAGGAAATGCCCGACGTGCCCGAGCCTCCCATGCCCATCATCACCGTGCCCAAGTTCGAACTGACGGAGTTCTCGTCCATCTTCAACGGCACAGATCCGAAACTTGACGCGCCCGTCAGGACAGGAAGCCCCGTCATGACTTTTGAGGAAATGGGCATGGGATGGGGTTCGATGTATTATGCCACCACTTTGCCCGAGATTGCCGGCCAAAGCGTGCTGACGGCCGACATCCACGACTTCGCTCAATTCTTCATCAATGGCAAGTATATCGGCAAGACGGACCGTGTGAAAAATGAAAAGAGCATCACCCTGCCATCTGTGAAGAAGGGCGACGAACTGCAAATCCTGGTAGAGGGAATGGGACGTATCAACTTCGGACGTGCCATTAAGGATTTCAAGGGAATCATTGGCGACGTGGCCATTACCTCTACCGTCAACAATACCGAAACCGCATGGAAACCGCAAGACTGGAGCATGTTTGCATTGCCCGACAGCTATGAAAAGGCCGTAGATGCCTTCGTTAATAATGAAGACTGGGGCAAGAACGACAACAGCATGCGACTGGGTAAGCCTTCGCAAATGGCTGCCGACGGCCAGGACCTCACCACAAAACCCGGTTACTACCGCGGCTACTTCAACCTGAAGAAGGTGGGCGACACATTCCTTAACTTCGAGACCTGGGGCAAAGGTCAGGTCTGGGTGAACGGTCATGCAATGGGCCGCATCTGGAGCATCGGTCCGCAGCAGACGCTCTATGTGCCGGGCTGCTGGCTCAGGAAGGGCAAGAATGAAGTCATCGTCCTTGATGTGGTAGGGCCTAAAGAAACTGTAGCGTGGGGACAGGCTGAACCCGAACTGAACAAACTTCAGCTCGAGAAGAGCAACAAGCACAACAACATTGGCGACAAACCCGACCTCAACAGTGCTACACCTTCAGCAACAGGCAGCTTCAAGAGCGGCAACGGATGGCAGACCGTCAAGTTCAATGCTCCTGCCAAGGGACGCTACCTGGCCATCGAGTGTCTCTCAACCCAGAAGGAAGGCGACTGCGTAGCTATTGCAGAGCTATATCTTAAGGGTGTTGCCGACAAACGCATCAGCCGCGAGGCATGGACAACGAAGTATGCAGACTCTGAAGACGCCAACGGCAATCATACTGGCGATAAGGTGTTCGACCTCCAGGAGTCAACTTATTGGCAGACGGAAAAGGGCCTTCCCGCTCCTCATCTGCTGGTGATCGACCTTGGCAGCGAGCAGACGCTTACCGCCCTGGAGTATCTCCCTCGGGCAGAGCAGGGAGCACCAGGTGGCGTCAAGGACTTTAGGATATTCATCATTGAAAACTAGGGTCTGAACGAAGGGCGGAAGTTAGTTCCGCCCCCGTTTACGCCAAAAAGTATAATCCTCGCCCCGTTCAGACCAAAAAGTATGGTCCTCGCCCGTTTGGAGAGGCAAGGAAGAGGATTCCAGGGCATAGAAAATCCGCGAGCAACTGACATTCAGCTTCTCGCGGATTTCTTTTGTTTTGGTGATCCGCTTGGGGCTCGAACCCAAGACCCCAACATTAAAAGTGTTGTGCTCTACCTGCTGAGCTAGCGGATCTACCGGAAAGCTAATTTTGCATTAGCGGGTGCAAAGGTAAGGACTTTTTCTGGTTCTGCAAATTTTTCGGGCAGTTTTTTTACTTTATTTCACCAGCCCGTGCGTATGCAAGCCGTTACTGGGCTGTGGGAGCATAGAAGGCTGCTGCCTCGCTAAGGCAAACCTCGGCACGGCTATCCAGAATGGTAACGCGCAGGCGTCGGGCCCGAACGGTGGGGAATCGCAGGATGCGCTTGTAACCGATTGTCGTGGTTTCTTCGCCTGGATCCAGTGCCAGCCATTGCTTGCCGTCGAAATACTCTATCTTGAAAGCCTTGACGCGCTGTCCAAGCGGAATGTACTCCTGCAGCAGAATACGGTTCAGGGATGTGGCCCGCGGAAGCCGGAGTTCTATGGATGAACCTGCCTTGAGAATGCTGTAGGTCTCGAAGTTGCCGTCCGTGGCGGGCTGCTTTTTGTTGAAAAGCAGGTTGTTGCCCAGTTCCTGCTGTATGCGCTGACGGAACTGCACGGCATTTGCTGAGTCTGTGGGATGAATCAGGCCACGGTCGTCCACAGGGAAGTTAAGCAGCATCGTGCCGTTGCGCCCTACGGAGCGGTAGTATATCTCGGTGAGATTGTCCACGGTCTTCACTTTCTCGTCCTCGCTCTTGTGGTAGAACCATCCCGGGCGTATGCTCACGTCACACTCGGCTGCTACCCAACCATCGCCGTCGGCATGGCCCGTATAGAGTTCGCCGCCATTGGGGTATCCCGGATAGACTTCTGCAATGCGCAGGAACGACCAGTTCGTAGTACTCACTTCGCCACTTTCGTTGCCCACCCAGCGGCAGCCTGGCCCGCCGTCGGAGAAGATGATGGCCTGGGGCTGATGCTCCTTTATCAGGCTGAAGATCTGCGGGTAGTTATAGTATTTGGCGCGGTCTATCTGTCGCTTCTCCTTCGCTCCGCCGTACCATCCGTCACCGCCGTTCGCTCCGTCGAGCCATACCTCGAAGAAGGGGCCGTACTGAGTGAGCAGTTCTTCCATCTGCAGTCGATAGTATTGGGGATAGAGCGGGGTGCCGTAGAAGGCTTGGTGGCGGTCCCAGGGTGAGAGGTAAACTCCGAACTTGAGTCCGTACTTCTTGCAGGCCTCTGAGAGTTGGCCCACTACATCGCCCTTGCCGTCCATCCAAGGGCTGTTCCGCACGCTGTAGTCGGTGTACTTGGTGGGCCAGAGGCAGAATCCATCGTGATGCTTGGCGGTGATGATTACGCCCTTCATGCCTGCTGCAACGAGGGTTTTTGCCCACTGTTCGCAATCGAGCTGCGTGGGGTTGAACTTCTCTGCCGGCACATCGCCGTAGCCCCACTCCTTATCTGTGAACGTGTTGGGACCGAAGTGGATGAAGGCGTAGGTCTCCATTTGCTGCCAGGCTACCTGGTGAGGCGTAGGCAGGGGAGGGCAGGGGGCTGGCGTGGAGTCATCAGCACTCAGTTTCTGCATGGGCAGGATTCCCATCACGGCCGACAAGACGGCTGTGCGTAGGAGTGTGTTTCTAGTAATTCTCATACGGTTCATGTATTATTGTTTGGTTTGTTTAGCTCGTTTGTCTCTTTCAGTATAAAACGCTTGTAGTAGGATAGGCACAGGGTGGTGAGGGGCAGGGCTATGATAAGGCCTATGAACCCCAGGAGGCTGCCCCAGATGGAGAGGCTGAGCAGGATGATGGCTGGGTTCAGCCCCATTGCGTGCCCCATAATCTTGGGTGTCAGATACATATCCTGGATAGTTTGCACTACGGCAAAGACGGCCAGTGCACAGAGGAGGATGACCCAGAAGTTCTGACCCGTCTCGGCTGACTTGAGCATGGCCAGCAGGATAGTTGGGATGAAGCCAATGAGCTGCAGATAGGGCACCAGATTGAGCAGGCCGATAAACAGGCCCAAGCCGATGGCCAGCGGGAAGTCGATGATGAGGAAACCTATGGCGAAGAGGATGCCCACGAGAAAGGCTATGAGGGCCTGGCTGCGGAAATAGGCATTCATGCCGTTCTCAACATCCTGAGCAACCATCGATATGAAGGGACGCTGGTCGGCAGGAATCAGGCGGGCCCATCCTCCGGAAAGCTTTTCGTAATCGAAGAGGATGAAGAACATGTAGAGCAGGATGACGAAGACGCCGAGCAGGCCAAGGGCAAAGTTGATGGTGCCCGACAGCACGTTCCACAGCTGTGCCATAGCGCCCTGTACTGCTTCCATGAAACTGCTCTGCTGTACGAGCCCGAGCAGGGAGTTGCCGTCGATATACTTGTTGACGAACTGTTCTATCTGCTGCTGGATGTTGGTGCCGGCCAGGGTGTCGCTCATATATATTGATACGGCATCCCTCAGGTGGGAGAACTCCTCGACGGTGGGTGGCACGACGAGGGCCAGCAGGCCTGCCAAGGCCCCCAGCACGATGAGCACTGCCACGGCTATGCTGAGCGCGCGGTTGCGCAGCCGCAGGCGGTATTGCAAGAAGCGGACCAGCGGATAGAGCATGTAGGCCAACAGCCAGGCCACGAAGAAGGGCAGCAGCACGCTGCTCAGGCGACTCAGCAGCCATATAAGGCCTGCTGCTCCGAGAATAAATATCATCCCGCGGATGAATCGGTCAAAGGTGATTTCTTTTTCAAACATAAGCGTTCAAGGGTTCAAGGGTTCATGAGTTCAAAGGTCGGTTGGCAGTCACTTCGTTGTAGCATTCGCGGCAGAGGGGCTCATATTCCTGCTTTTCGCCCAGCATAACTTGCTTTTCGCCTGCCACGATACGATGGCTTACGTAGGCCAGGGCACCACAGCGTACGCAGATGGCATGCACCTTGGTCACCTCGTCGGCTATGGCACAGAGGGCTGGCATAGGGCCAAAGGGCTGCCCCTTGAAGTCGAGGTCGAGGCCTGCCACGATGACGCGGATTCCGCGCGATGCCAGCTCGTTGCATACCTCAACGATATGCTCGTCAAAGAACTGGGCCTCGTCGATGCCTACAACGTCGCTTCCCTGCCCCATGAGCAGGATGCTGGCAGAGGAATCGACGGGAGTGCTGAGGATGCTGTTGCCCTCGTGGCTCACTACTTCCTCCTCGCTGTATCGCACGTCTATGCTCGGCTTGAAGATTTCCACTTGCTGCCGGGCAAACTGGGCGCGTTTGAGGCGTCGAATCAGCTCCTCGGTCTTGCCCGAGAACATTGAGCCGCAGATGACTTCTACACGTCCGCGGCGCATCATTTCACCATTGCTGGAACCTACGTCCTTCATCTTTCCTTACAGATATTAGCCAATAGCTTTCCTTCTTTTTCCGACTGCAAAGTTAATGCATCTTTTTCATTCGGCCAAGGCTTAGCGCGAATATTTTCTGTGGAAACGGTTAGAATGATTCGCTCCCCGCTTCCGGGTGGGATTTTTGCACAAAGGCCTTTCAGATTTTGCGCAAAGGCCTTTCCGCAAAATCTGAAAGGCCTTTTCGCAAAAAAATGGGCCCCTATTCTTCGTCTCGAAGGCCCTCTTGCCTGTGAATGAAAGAAAAATGCTTTTTTCTTTTGCATTTCCCCTGCTTCTTTGTATCTTTGTACCCGAAATAAACGCAATAATGGGAACGTTGTACCTTGTACCTACACCAGTGGGGAATCTGGAGGACATCACCTTCCGCGCCCTGCGGGTGCTGAAGGAGGCCGACCTCATCTTGGCCGAGGACACACGCACAAGCGGCGTGCTGCTGAAGCATTTTGAGATTCGGAATGCTATGCTTTCCTATCATAAATTCAATGAGCACCAGACGGTTGACCGCGTAGTGGAGCGCCTGCGGGCGGGCGATACGGTGGCCGTCATCTCGGATGCCGGTACGCCTGGCATCAGCGACCCTGGCTTCCTGGTGGCCCGCGAGGCTATCCGTGCAGGCATCGAGGTCGTCACCCTGCCTGGCGCAACGGCCTTCGTGCCGGCCCTGGTGAGCAGTGGGCTGCCCTGCGACCGCTTCTGCTTCGAGGGCTTCCTGCCGCAGAAGAAGGGTCGCCAGACACGCCTGGAGGCCTTGAGCGAGGAGGCGCGTACCATGATTTTCTACGAATCGCCGCATCGGGTGGTCAAGGCCCTGCAGCAGTTCATCGAGGTTTTCGGGCCTGAACGTCCCGTCAGCGTATGCCGCGAAATCAGCAAAGTGCACGAGGAGAGCGTGCGCGGCACCCTGCAGGAGGCCCTGCAGCATTTTCTGGAACACGAGCCGCGCGGCGAGTTTGTCATCGTTGTAGGCGGAAAAGATAATTCACAATTCAAAACTCATAAGTTATGATGAAAAAGGTATTGTTATTTATTGCCAGCGCAGTCATCGTCTGCTCTTGCAATTTTATGGAGAACAAGATGGGTGGGTCGTCTGATGCTCAGCGCGAGCGCGACTCGCTGCAACGCGTCATCGACGAGAAAGATATGGAACTGAACGACATCATGGGTTCCATCAACGAAGTGCAGGAAGGCATTCGCCGCATCAACGAGGCACAGGGCCGCGTCACGATTGCCGACGGCAGCCGCGAGAGTGCCAGCAGCAAGGAGGTCATCCGCGAGAATATGGAATTCATTCAGGAGGCCATGCAGCAGAATCGCGACATGATTGCCCAGTTGAAGGAGAAGTTGCGCAACTCCACCTTCAATGCCGACAAGCTGCAGAAGACCATCGAGAACCTGCAGCAGCAGGTCGAGGACCAGGTTCAGCGCATCCAAGAACTCGAGGCTTCCCTGGCCGAGAAGGATGAGCAGCTGGCACAGCAGACAGAGGCCATCGCCTCGCTCAACCAGGACGTCATCTCGCTCACCGAGGACAACAAGACTAAGGCCAAGCAGATGGAGGCTCAGGACAAGGAACTCAACTCCGCCTGGTTCGTGTTCGGCACGAAATCGGAACTCAAGGAGCAGAAGATTCTTGACAGCGGCGATGTCTTGAAGAACGGAAACTTCAACAAAGACTACTTCACGAAGATAGACATCCGCTACGACAAGCAGATAAAGCTCTACAGCAAGAGCGCCAAGCTGCTCACTACCCATCCCGCAGGTTCCTATAATCTGGTGAAGGACAAGCAAGACCAGTATGAACTGCACATCACTAACCCCACTCAGTTCTGGAGCGTGAGCAAGTATCTGGTTGTGCAGGTAAAGTAGAGTCCATAGTTAAAGAGAGTGCATAGTTCATAGTTAATGGCTCGAAGTAAACACTATATGTCATCGCGTTCCTCCACCGCTACATCGCGAATGGAGGAAGGGCTTTCGTCCGTCCCAGCACAAGGCACGGCCCAGGCAGAGGGACCCGAGACGGCTATCCTGGTGGGTATCATCACGCCCGAGCAGAACGAGCGCAAGACGGCCGAGTATCTCGATGAACTGGAGTTCCTGGCCACCACAGCCGGAGCAGTCACCATACGCCGTTTCACCCAGCGCCTGCCAGGCCCCAGCAGCACGACCTACCTGGGCATAGGCAAACTGAAGGAAATACGCGAGTTCATCGAGCGTGAGGAGGAAGCCGAGCGCGAGGTGACAATGGTCATCTTTGACGATGAGCTCAGTGCCAAGCAGCTGCGCAACATCGAGGCGGAGCTCAGGGTGAGGATTCTCGACCGCACCAGCCTCATCCTGGATATCTTCGCCATGAGGGCCCAGACGGCCAGCGCCAAGACGCAGGTAGAGTTGGCCCAGTACCGATATATGCTGCCTCGCCTGCAGAGGCTCTGGAAGCATCTGGAACGTCAGGGCGGCGGCTCGGGCAGCGGAGGCGGAAAGGGCTCCGTAGGCCTGCGCGGACCGGGTGAGACGCAGCTCGAGATGGACCGCCGCATCATACTCAACCGCATGAGCCTGCTCAAGCAGCGGCTCGCCGACATAGACCGCCAGAAGACCACCCAGCGCAGCAATCGCGGGCGGCTCATCCGCGTGGCACTTGTGGGCTATACGAATGTGGGCAAGAGCACACTCATGAACCTCCTCTCCAAGAGCGAGGTATTTGCCGAGAATAAGCTCTTCGCCACACTCGACACGACCGTCCGCAAGGTCATCGTGGATAACCTGCCCTTCCTGCTCAGCGATACGGTAGGCTTTATCCGCAAACTGCCCACCGACCTGGTGGATTCCTTCAAGAGCACCCTCGACGAGGTGCGCGAGTCAGACCTGTTGCTCCATATCGTGGACATAAGTCATCCCGACTTCGAGGAGCAGATACAGGTGGTGGAGAAGACGCTGGCCGACCTGGGGTGTGCCGACAAGCCCTCTATGATTATCTTCAACAAGGTAGATGCCTACCGATGGGTGGAGAAGGATGCCGACGACCTGACACCTGCCACCCGAGAGAACGTATCGCTCGACGACCTTATCCATACCTGGATGACCCGCCTCTCGGGCGACTGCCTCTTCATCTCGGCACGCGAACGTACGGGCTTCGACACGCTGAAGCAGGTGTTATATAATAAGGTGCGCGAGCTGCATGTGCAGAAGTATCCCTACAACGACTTCCTCTACGATACATACGAACAAACGAATTAAAATAAAAAATATTTCTATGGTAGAATTCAAGTATGCCCCTATGTTTCAGCTGGGCAAAGACGAAACCGAGTATTATCTGCTCACGAAGGACGGAGTAAGCGTGAGCGAGTTTGAAGGACACAAGATTCTGAAAGTCACCCCCGAGGCCCTGACGCGTATGGCCAATGCTGCCTTCCGCGATGTCAGCTTCCTGCTGCGCCGTTCCCATAACGAGCAGGTGGCCAAGATTCTGCGCGACCCCGAGGCCAGCGATAACGACAAGTACGTGGCCCTCACCTTCCTGCGCAATGCCGAGGTGGCCGCCAAGGGTAAACTGCCCCTGTGCCAGGATACGGGCACGGCCATCATTCATGGCGAGAAGGGTCAGCAGGTGTGGACCGGATTCTGCGACGAGGAAGCCCTCAGCCTGGGTGTCTTCAAGACCTATACCGAGGAGAACCTGCGCTACAGCCAGAACGCTCCGCTTAATATGTACGACGAGGTGAACACCAAGTGCAATCTGCCTGCTCAGATAGATATCGAGGCCACAGAGGGCATGGAGTACCGTTTCCTGATGGTTACCAAGGGTGGCGGTTCGGCCAACAAGTCGTACCTCTACCAGGAAACCAAGGCCCGCATTCAGAATCCCGGCACCCTCATTCCTTTCCTCGTGGAGAAGATGAAGTCGTTGGGCACAGCAGCCTGCCCGCCCTACCATATAGCCTTCGTTATCGGTGGAACCAGTGCCGAGAAGAACTTGCTCACCGTCAAGCTCGCCAGCACCCACTATTACGACTCGCTGCCAACCAGCGGCGACGAGACGGGTCGAGCCTTCCGCGATGTGGAGCTGGAAGCCCAGTTGCTTGAGGAGGCCCACAAGATTGGCCTCGGCGCACAGTTCGGTGGTAAGTACATGGCCCACGACATCCGCGTCGTACGCCTGTCCCGCCACGGCGCCAGCTGTCCCATCGGC
>CAMJQA010000040.1 GCA_946407895.1 uncultured Prevotellaceae bacterium | reverse complement strand
GCAGTCCGTTGTGGCGCATTTCGTATATGCCCAGTTCGCTGGTGCTGCCAAAGCGGTTCTTTATGCTGCGCAGTATGCGGTACATATAGTGCTGGTCGCCCTCGAACTGCAGTACGGTATCTACGATGTGCTCCAGCACCTTGGGCCCGGCCAGGGAGCCTTCCTTGTTGATGTGCCCGATGAGCAGGATGGAGACGCCACCCGACTTGCCATACTTGAGCAGGCTGGCGGCGCACTCGCGAATCTGTGCCAGGCTGCCGGGCGAGGATTCTACGCCCTCGGTCTGGATGGTCTGTATGGAGTCGATGACGACGAGGTCGGGCTGCATAGCCTCTATCTGCAGGAAAATCTGTTCGAGCGAGGTCTCGCACAGCACCGACACGTCTGCCAGCTGGCCCTCCGAGCCGTCCTGGGCGGCGGGAGTCAGGCGGTCGGCACGGAGCTTAATCTGGCGTGCGCTTTCCTCTCCGCTGACGTATAGCACCTTCTTCCCCCTGAGGTTCAGCACGGTTTGCAGCACCAAGGTGCTCTTGCCTATGCCGGGTTCCCCGCCCAGCAGCACCAGGCTGCCGGGCACCAGTCCGCCGCCCAGCACGCGGTTCAGCTCGCCGTCGCCCATGTCCAGGCGGGGTTCGGCATCGGCCTGTATGTCGCTGACGTGTATGGGCCGCGGCTTGTGGTCCTGGGCTCCGGCGGCCTTCATGGCTGCGCGGGTGGCGCTGCTGGCTGGCCGCTCTGCATGGATGGTCATCTCCTTCATGGTGTTCCAACGGCCGCAGGCAGGGCACTTGCCCACCCATTTGAGGCTATCCTGTCCGCAGTAGTCGCACACGTAAACTGTCTTGTCCTTTGCCATACTCTTCTATTTCTTCTTCCAATAGATGCGGCGGCTGAAGGGGCCCCACATGCCCTTCACCACCAGTGTCTTGCTGTCCTTGAAACTGAGTTCCACGCGGTATTTCTTTCCGCTTGTGGGGTCGTAGATCTGGCTCTGGCCCCACCGGTCGCGTACTTTGTCATAGACGAGGTTTTCCATGAGCAGTACTTGGTCGGCGCGTACGTTGCGGCGCGAGGGGTCGGGGTTCTTTACGTCGAGGGTGTATGTGCCGTCGGGCCTGGGCTCGTTTGAGACCCAGGTGACCTGGCATTGATAGCGTCCGTCGGCATTGCGGGTGAAGCGTACGGTGCTCTGCACATCGCCGTGCTCAACGAGGTAGGTGCCCAGCAGGCGGTCGCCCTGGGCCCGCAGGCTTACTGCGGCCAGCGGAGAGAGCAGCAGGAACAGCGTAAGGAGGAGGAGGGGTTTCTTCATCGTTCAGCAATTTTCTTTAGCAGTGGCGCGGCTGTTCAGTGCCCCGGCCTGATATATGAGAATGAGCAGTGGGCGCCGTCGTTGTCCTGCGCATTAAGTGTCCACTGGAGGGGTCGCTCCTCTCCTTCCTTCAGGGGGAAGTTGAAGAAGTACTCGCTCTGGTGCAGGGTGGCGACGGCCCGGTCTTCGAGGAGGTGCATCTCGGTGTAGCCTATGTCGCCCCAGTAGCCTGTTGAGGGCAGGCAGAGGGTGCGCAGGAGGTCGCGCTGCCCCCACTGGAAGACGGGCGAGTCGGTGCGCCAGCGGTGTTCGTGGCCGAAGATGTATCCGCAGCACGAGGGGTACTCGCGCAGCACAGGGAGCACCTTGGTCTCGGAAAGGCCGTGATGTGAACATACGAATACGGGCTTGCTGTATCCCTTGAGCGTATTGCGCAGCCATTGCATCTGCTCGTCGTTGATGGCTCCGGGGGTAATCCATTTGCCCAGGTCGGGGTCTTCCTGCAGGGAGTCGAGCACGATGAAGTCAGCGCGCGGCGTCTCCACGATGAAGACGAGCCGTCCCCCGAGCCGCGTCTGTGCCGCCTTTTCGGGGAAGGCGCGTGCGAAGTTGCCCCGGCGGTCGTGGTTGCCCATGCCCATAGTGACCTTGATGCCGGCGTCCTCCAGGGGCTTCAGCACCTCTCGGGCGCATTCGTAGTCCTCAAGGTGTCCGTACAGGTTAGCCAGGTCGCCCAGCCCCACCACATTGGCAGGCAGGGGCTTCATGGCCAGCACTTTGTCTACTATGCGGATCAGGTACTGCGGTGTATGTCCGTCGGGCAGCACGTGCATGTCGCTGATGAGGATGACCAGGTTCTCGTCGAGCCTGCCCGAGGGGCGCTTCTGCCGCTTGGGGGCGACGAGGTTGTTGAGGGGCGCTGCGCCCAAACCAAGGACTGAGCTCTGCAGGCCTACTGCGGCCAGTCCGCCAAGAAATGTTCTTCTGTTCATATAGAAAGGTTCAAAGTTTAAAGTTTAAAGTGCAATGTCCAAAGTGCAATGTTCAAAGTGCAAAAATGCAAAGACCGGAGCCAAAAATGCAAAGGCTCCGCCCGGCTGCCTACCGCCTGCTTTCCTCTACCAGGAACTGGAAGAAGCGGAGCATAACGGAGTCATTCTGCTCGGCCGCCATCACCTCAGGGTGATACTGGGCGGCCATGATGCGGAGCCTGGGATAGCCCTCCAGCATCTCGGGAATGCCGTCGGGGCTGTAGGCCGTTACTTTCAGTGCGGGTGCCACGTCGCGCACACACTGGTGGTGTGAGGAGTTCACCCGCAGGCGTGCCTGGCCCATCACCTGTGCCGAGCGGGTGTGGGGCATGATGTCGATGTCGTGCAGGTCGGGGCTATTGCGATGCTTTATGTCGGAGGGGCGTTCCGAGGGGATGTCCTGCACCAGGGTGCCGCCCATGGCCACATTGATGAGCTGCATGCCGCGGCAGACGCCGAAGATGGGTATGCCGCGCTCCAGGGCCTTGTGGAAGAGAGCCAGCTCGAAGTCGTCGCGCCGGTCGTTGACGCCACCCAGCTGGGGGTGTGGCTCATGTCCGTAGTATGACGGGGCTACGTCCTCGCCGCCCGTCAGCAGCAGCCCGTCGAGCCGGCCCACGATGGCCTCTATGAGGGCCGGGTCGTCGGTGGCGGCAATGGGTAGGGGTATGCCGCCTGCCATAATGACGGCCTTGCCGCAGGAGCCGGGCGTGGTCAGGCTTCCACTTTGTGATGCCGTGCTCAGGCCTATGAGCGGTGCGCGACGCAGCGAGCGCGAGGGGCGGCTGGCATCGAGCCGGTCATAGTAGGCCTGCAGGCGGGGAGCCAGGGCGGCCTCCGGAGTCTTCTTCCTGCGGGCCTGGGCGGGCATCGCCTGCATCAGGCCTGCCAGTAGGAGCAGGGCGAGGAGGAGTCGGTTCAGGAATAGGTTCATGCTCATATCGTATGCCAAATATTATCTGCCCTTTCGGGAAATCTTGCTTCTCACATAGGCGATTCCGGTTGCGCCTTTTTCTCTGTGAGGTAAAGGGGGATTATCCATTTTCAATTATCACCCCCCTCCTCCACCACGGTCAGCTGCCAGGGGCTTTCCAGTGCCCACCGGGCAGACTGGCGGGCCAGGCGGTAGTCTTCGTCGGACGCCTGCTCGGGCTCTCCGTTGGGCTGGGGTGTCTGCCGCTCGCGGCGCCACTGGGGCGTTATCTGCAGCCGGCTCTTCTCCACGTCCACCTCCACGCCATAGTGCCTCATCAGCACGGCCGTGGCGGTCAGGCCCTCTATGAGCGGGGGTATGCCCTCCTGCAGGTGGAAGCCGTCGTTCACCAGGTGTCCGGCCGCGCCCAGGCGGTCGAGGGGCGTGTAGCGCGCATTCTGTATGCCCGTTCCGGCGGGAATCATCAGCTGTATGGCGGTTTCGTCCAGTGCCCGCTGGCTGGCGGCGTTCACCCGGGCCCACATCTCGTCCATCGACATATTGCCCAGCGGCTTGTAGCCAGTGCCGTAGGCCTGCGTCATCAGCCAGGCGAAGGTGGCCTGCGGACGGGCCCGGCGCAGGTAGTCGAGCAGGATGTCGAGGTGGGGCTGATACGTCTCATAGTAGCGCGATGCGGCGCTCTGCTGCTGCAGTATGATGATGTCCCATGGCAGTCGCTCCACGCCCTGCTGCAGGCTCACCTGCCGCTCCAGCGTCCAGTGCTGCTGCCCCGTGCGGTAGAAGTCGAACTCATAGGCCGGCTCGCCGCTCTCCAGGTTCCTGCGGTGGCGCTCCAGCGAGCATCCGCCTATGTAGAGTATGCCGAACTCCACCTCGGCTCCGGGCACCATCTCCTCCATGAGGAAGGGCACGTATGAGAAGGCATCGCGGCTGAAGGAGTTGCCTATGCTGAGCACGCGCACGCGCACAGGGTCGGCCGCCAGGGCGGTCAGCGTGACGGCCAGGGCCATCAGTATGGTTAGGAGTCTTTTCATCTTCCAGTATATATTTTATCTCGTTATTTCTGCTTGCAAAGTTACGACTTTTTCGCGGAAAGAACAAATCTTCATGCACTTTTTTTCGTGTCTGCAAGAAGGAATTTCCCCGTGCACGCATGCGAGCCCCCTCAGGTCCTCTTTTTTTGCGCAAGGCGGGTTTCGCACATTTTATACCCGGGTGTAGATACCCCGCCTACAAACACGCCTATCCCCCCTAACGGTTTTTGCATTTTGCATTTAGTGTTTTTGGGTATGTCGCCAAAATATAACTATATTATATACAATAGATATAACTAGTTATTTCAACTATTTTATAGGGGGGGAAACGAAGGAACCGCGTTTGCAAAATGCAAAAAACGGCGGCATTGAAGAAATGCACACGCACCCACGAAAAAACATGCCGATATATTTGCAGGATTCAAAACAAAGCAGTAACTTTGCAAGCAGAAAATAAAGCATATAATCTATGACATACATGAATCATATCAGAATTCTGCTTGCCGCACTGCTTGTGCTGCTGAGCGCCCCCTTCCTGCAGGCCCAGGAGGCAGAAGTGACCATACATGCCGACCAGGGCAAGTCGAAGATCAACAAGGAGATATACGGCCAGTTTGCCGAGCACCTGGGCTCATGCATATACGGCGGCCTGTGGGTAGGCACCGACTCCCCCATCCCCAACCAGCGGGGCTACAGGCTCGATGTGCTGCAGGCCCTGCGCGACCTGAAGGTGCCCGTGCTGCGATGGCCCGGCGGCTGCTTTGCCGACGACTACCACTGGCGCGACGGCATAGGGCCCAAGAGCGAGCGCCCCAGCCTGAGGAACAACAACTGGGGAGGCACCGTGGAGGACAACTCCTTCGGTACACACGAGTTCCTCAACCTGTGCGAAATGCTGGGCTGCGAGCCCTACATCAGCGGAAACGTGGGCAGCGGAACGGTACAGGAAATGGCACAGTGGGTGGAGTACATGACCGGCACCACCGACACGCCGATGGGCAAGCTGCGCGCACAGAACGGGCGCGAGCTGCCCTGGAGGGTGAAGTACTTCGGCATAGGAAACGAGGCATGGGGATGCGGAGGCAACATGACGGCCGACTACTACAGCGACGTCTTCCGCCGATACAACACCTACCTGCGCGACCAGCCCGGCAACCGCCTCTACCGCATAGCCAGCGGAGCCAGCGACTACGACTACAAATGGACGCGCACCTGCATGCAGAAGATTGGGCGGAAGATGGATGCCATCAGCGTGCACTACTACACCGTAAAGGACTGGAACAACAAGGGCAAGGCCACGGCCTTCACACCCGAGGAGTACTACCTGACCCTGGAGAAGTGCCTTGACGTGGAGACCGTAGTGCGCCGCCACTGCCAGATCATGGACGAGACGGACCCCCAGAAGCACATTGCCCTGATGGTTGACGAATGGGGCACCTGGTGGGACGAGGAAGAGGGCACCATACGGGGCCACCTATACCAGCAGAACTGCCTGCGCGACGCCATGGTGGCCGCCCTGATGCTCAACGTATTCCACAAGTACACCGACCGCGTGAAGATGGCCAACATAGCCCAGGTAGTGAACGTATTGCAGGCCATGATACTGACCGACCAGAAGGGCACCGGCCACATGGTGCTGACGCCCACCTACCACATCTTCCAGATGTACCAGGGCTTCCAGGAGGCCACACACCTGCCCCTCGACCTGCAGTGCGACTCGCTCACCACCACCGAGGGCAAGAAGGTGCCCGCCCTCTCCGCCTCGGCCGCCAGGCAGGCAGACGGCTCGCTCATCCTGTCGCTGGCCAACACACAGCTCGACAAGGAGCAGACCGTCAGCGTAAGCATACCGGGCACAGAGGCCACCACAGCCGAGGGAACCATACTGACCAGCCAGAAGGCCGAGGACTACAACGACTTTGAGCACCCCGACCGCGTGAAGCCGCAGCCCTTCAAGGGCGCCAAGGTGCGCAAGGGCCAGCTCACCGTGAAGCTGCCTGCCAAGAGCATCGTTGTGCTCAACCTGAAGTAGGGGGAGCGAGAGAGAGACGCCCGCCGCACCAGCCGGCCAGAGGGGGGGCACCCTGCCGCCCCGGGGAGGCGGGGAAAACCCCCACCGGAAATAGGGCCTCCCCCCGCACGAAAAAGGATATTTCCCTTCCCGGCCCGCAAAAAAAGGCATAACTTTGCACCGACAAAACAATAAATACGAACCTCTAAATATCGAACGACTATGAAAAGAATATTCTTCGTTTGCATGATGATGGCGATAGCCGTCTCGGCAGCAGCAATGAGCCGTAGCAAGGTACGCAACCACGCACGCTTCCTGACCGACCGCATGGCCTACGAGTTGGACCTCACCCCCATGCAGTATGACGACTGCTACGAGGTGAACTACGACTTCATCTACCACGTAGCACCCTACATGGACGATGTTGTATATGGCTACCACGATGCCATCGAGATCTATTACACCTACCTGGACTATCGCAACGACGACATGCGATACATCCTCTCCGCATTCCAGTATGCCCGCTTCATGGCCTCGGAATACTTCTACAGCCCCATCTACAGCACAGGGCGCGACTGGGCATTCCGCATCTACACCATCTACAGCAACCGCTCGTTCTTCTACTTCGATGCGCCCAGCATCTTCAAGACCTACCGGGGCGGGCACGACCGCCTGCACTTCGGCACGGGCTTCTACAACAACCGCTACGCCAAGATTCCCCACCACACCGGCAGCGTACGCATACAGGGGAGCCAGAACTACGACGGACGGCGCAAGGCCGACTTCGGCACCAACCTGAAGCCGCGCACGGGCACCACCTACAACAACTACAGCAATCCCAACAGCCCCAACCGCACCACCGACCGCCGCTACCAGGACAACAGCGGAAACCACAACTCGCCCGCCATCAACAATCGCACGCGCCAGTCGGGGGCTGCCACCACTCAGCCCGCCCAGACAACCCCGCGCACCTCTGCCCCTACGGGCAGCCGCGGCTCACGCACCAGCAACCCTGCCTCGTCAGCCAGCCGCAGCCAGCGCTCGGCATCAACGGGCAGCTCCTCCTCAACCAGCAGCTCAACCAGAGGCAGCGGCACCGTGCGCAGCGGAAGGCGATAAGCCCGACCTTCGCATTTTTGGCTTCGCCGAAAACCGATGCGACTCGGCTAAGACCGAAGACAAGTTTTCGTCTCAGCGCCCGCTGCTCCGGCCTTTGCACTTTTGCACTTTTGCATCTTGCACTTTACAATATTACACTATTGCACTTATGAAGAATTATATTCCCGCCATATTGGCCCTGTGCCTGTCGCTCAGCGCAGCAGCACAGAAACAAACGGTCAGCGGCACCGTAAAAGATGCCCAGGGCAATCCCATAGCCGGCGTATCGGTGAGGGAACTCGACCATAACCGGCGCGTGGTGAAGCAAACCAAGTCCGATGCCAACGGGCTCTTCTCCTTTCCCGCCAAAGACACCCGCCACTACATCCAGTTCGTGGCCGACGGATACCGCCGCCTGACCCACAAGATGATGGGCTACACACTCATCAATGCCACACTCGACCCGCGCACCGTAATGCCCCTCAACAAGAAGGGCAAGGTAGTGATGCGCACCGACAAGCTCATCTGCGGCCACCAGGGCGAAGGCGAAGTACCCCTCACCGTATGGATGGAGCAGTTCAGCGACACGCTATACGCCTTCATCATCCCCGTCGAGGTGGAGAGCGAGGTGGACGAATACCCCGCCGGGCGCACCCTCACCATCCTCGACCAGGGCGGCAAGCAGATGATGCAGCTGGAGAACGTGGTAGATGCCTACCCCACCTCGCCCCGCTCCGACGAAGGCATCGTCATGACGCAGAGCTATGCCGGAGTAGATAATGTGCCCGGCCAGTCGACCGTAAAGCGCCGCTACTTCGTGCAGCCCCACTTTGCCGTTACGGCCAGCCAGCTGCGCACACTCATGAACCGCCACCAGAGCATAGCCCGCATACTGGTTGACACCTACCGCGCCGACAACTACTGGAACTACTACCTCAGCTCGCAGGCCGGCGAGGTTGACCTGAGCATGGTTCAGTAGAGCCGGGGCCAGTCTCACCTGTTGAGCTCGCCAGGGAAACCCTACCTCCCGCTGCTACACAATAGCGGACATAATGAAAAGAAATTTGCCCTTAGATACACCGTTTTCTGTGCACCTAAGGGCAAATGCTTTTTTATCCTCGGCAGGGATTGCGTGGGCGCTTACTTGCCAAACAGCTCATCGAGCTTGTCGTAGAAGTCGGGCGACTCGCCTACGATGGTCTTCACAATCTTGCCCTCGCCGTCCAGGATAATCTTGGTGGGGAAGCCCTGAATGCCGAACTGGGTGAGCAGTTCGCTGTCCTTGGGGTTATAGACGTGGAGCCAGGGCATGGCGTGCTCCTTCACGGCAGCCTTCCAGGCCTCCTCGGTATCGCTGCAGTCGATGCCCAGTATCTCAAACTTGCCGGCATACTTCTGGTAGTACTCCTTCATCTTGGGCACGCCGCGGATGCACCATACACACCAGGAGCCCCAGAAGTCGAGCACCACATACTTGCCGCGCAGGCTGCTGAGCGCCAGGTCCTTGCCGTTGATGTCCTTCAGCGTGAAGTCGGGCACCTGCCGACCCTCGGCCTGCAGGGAAGCAGCCTCGCGGTCGGCTTCTATCTGTGCACGAATCTCGCGCAGGCTATTGTTGAGGAAACCCTTCATGGGACCGTTCTTCACCTTGTCCGAGAGCAGGCTGAGTGCCTGGTCCAGGCTGTCGGGAGCCAGTGAACCGATGACGGGCAGAAGCTCTACGGCTGCTGCATTGTCGGGGTTGGCAGCCAGGAAGCTCATCACCTTGCCCACGATATTCTCCTGGGTAGAACCCTCCATAGCCACATTCAGCGCCTGAAGTCCGGTGTAGAACTGGGTGCCGCCCACCTGGTAGTCGCCCTGGGCATCGCCCGAGAGTACGGCCTTCTCGCCGGGAACGGCAGGCAGCTGTATGCGCACGCCCTGGGGGGAATAGATGTAGATGTGGGAAACCGAGTCGGCCGGCATCGTATAGGTGAACTTGCCGCCGCTGGTGAGCAGGGTGTCGATATGGTCGCCCTCCTGAATGACCATGATGGTGTCGGGCAGGTTCTGCATATCGCCACTGATTTCAAACTGTTTTCCGCCCTGGCAAGCGGAGAGGGCCACAAGGGCCACGCCCAGGGCGCTGAAGCCGCGGGCAATACGTTTTGCTTGGATTTTCATTGTCATTATGTTTAAAATGTTCAATTCTCAATTATCAATTGCGACAATTGCGCCATACGCGCTTAGCGTTCGCAATAGACGCCGACCTCGGCTATGGAGGCCGGGCCCTTGCTCTCAAGTACGGTGAGGCGTACCTGACTGCCCCATACGGTGGGGAAGCGATGAATCTTCACCCGCTCCCGGCAGGGCGAGGCACCCTCAAAGAGCGGCTTCCAGCCCTCGCTGCCAAGGTATTCCAGGCGGTAGCGCTGCAGGCGGTCGTCGTGGCGGTCGGTGATGACCACCATATTGAAGGCCTTCTCGCGCTCCAGGGCGACACTCCACCAGGGTTGCTTCACCTCGCGATTGGCATTCCAGCAGGAGTTGAAGTCGTCGTCGTTGGCAAAATCGAAGATGGCATAGTCGTCGCTCCATGTTCCCTCGGAGGGCTGGTTCTTGGCCAGGTTGGAACTGATGATGGGGGCGGGAGCCTCTGGCACATCGGCTACGTGGCCGCGCTCGGTCCACAGCTGGCCTATCTTCTTGAGGGCCTCCAGTGCGTTGTCGTCCATCAACCCTTCGCGGTTGGGTGCTACGTTCAGTATGAAGGTGCAGTATGCCTGGCCGTAGGGTTCTATGTTCTGGCTAACCATCTCCTGGGGGCTCTTGAGTTCATCCTTCGGGAAGGAGGTCTTCCAGAACCAGCTGCCCTGCAGGGGCAGGCATGCCAGGGCCGGCAGTCGGTTCTGCTGGGCATTGATGCGCTGTCCGGCCCCCTGCTCGTAGGACTTGATGTCGGTATAGAAGAGGGCTTCGCGCGGATACTTGGCCGCATTGAGGTCCATCACCAGGCACTCGGGCTGCAGGGCCTTGATATGGCGGTAGATGTCCTCGAAGGGCACCTCGTCGTACGAGATACGGCTCCAGGGGGCATCCCATCCGTCTATGATGATGGCTTCTACAGGGCCATAGCCGGTGAGCAGTTCGGTGAGCTGATCCTTTATCATCTGTATGTGCTGCGGACGTATCAGGTGGGGACGCAGGCGGTGGTGGGTATCCAGGATGGAGTAGTAGAAATAGACCTGTAGCCCCTCTGCCCGGAAGGCTTCTGCGTACTCGCGCACCACATCGCGCTTCAGCGGACTGTTCATGACATTGTAGTCGGTGGTCTTCGTAGGCCAGATGCAGAAACCGCTATGGTGCTTGGTGGTAAGGCAGCCGTATGACATGCCGGCCGACTTGGCAGCCCTGGCCCACTGGCGGCAATCCAGGCGCGTAGGGTTAAAGCGCTCGGCCGGCGTATCGGGGTCGGGCCAGTCCTGGTCGCAGAAAGTAGGCATATTGAAATGGATGAACATACCGAAGCGCCGGTCTATGAATTCCTGCTGCAACTGGTGGAGCGTTTTCTGCTCTGCCCCGGCCGACAGAGGCAGGAGCAGGGCCATGAATAGAAGATGGCGTAGTTTCATATAAATTCTTTACTGTTTGGGGTTATAAAATTTCCAGGATTTCGTCCTTTCTCGTGAATTCGGGTGCAAAGTTACGAAAAGTCGAGAACAGAACAAAATATATTCATTTATTTTTTATGCCGAGACGGAGTAAGTTCGCCAATCCTATTGGCAAAGTTACGAAAATTTCAATTAAGTGAGAACATTAATGAATAAATTCTTTTATGTCGAGCGCAAGAAATTTCGACCGAAGGTCAAAAGTCGAGTGAAATGCAAAGAGAATCATCCAGGCACACAAAGAAGAAACAGGAAAGAAAAGAGGAGCCCCGCCATCCCGGCGAGGCTCCTTCCGTCTCAATGAAAAAGCACTTGATTGCATGAAAAAAGCTAATGTGTAAAAGTGTGCGTCGTATTATCTGTATGCTACACTGCGAACTACATGCACATGGCACCAATCAGCGTACCTAGCACGGCTCCGCCTATGATACCTCCGGCCACGCCTGCTGCTACAGGCCCACAGACGTGGTGGCGGAAGTGACGAACGGGGTGAGCGAAGTAGTAGTCGGGGGCATAGTAGCGGTCGTACCACAGCCAGCGACCGGCGCGATAGTAGCCCCAGCGGCCACGGTCGTAGCGGACACGTCCTTCCCAACCGGGGATATAGCCACCGTCGGCAATGTAGTAATAGTCGTTGAAGTATGCCAGAGGACTGCCGAAGTAATATACGGGGTCGAAGTAGCGGTCGTACCAGAACCAGCGGTTGTCGCGGAAGTAGCCCCAGCGGCCATTGTGGTGGCGTACACGACCTTCCCATCCGTGAACGAAGCCCCGGTGATCTACACGAGGACCACCTCCGTGATGGCGAGCCATCTCGTGTCCGCCACCGAAATGACGGTTCATCTCATGACCACCACGATGCATCTCGTGCCCGCCGCGATTCATGTTGTGTCCGCCACCGAAATGACGGTTCATCTCATGACCGCCACGGTTCATCTCATGACCACCACGGTTCATCTCATGACCACCACGGTTCATCTCATGACCACCACGGTTCATGTCGTGACCGCCACGGTTCATCTCACGATCATCTGAACGAGTCATGCGGAATCCGCCGTTGCTGTTCATAACCATTTCCCTGCGGGCACCACGGACAGCAGCAGAGCGTCCGCCGCGACCCTGAGCAAAACTATTGTTTACCATGGCCATCATGATGACCATCATCAACATCTGGAGTAAATTCATGCGCTTCATAATCGTATCGTTTTAAAGAGGTGAATACTACGTTTCTTTTTGTTTCTGGTGCAAAGGTACGGCCTTTTTTCGAGGCACAAATGGGAAATATTCCTATTCGTGAGTAGGATTTTCCCTTTTCATGAACGGGGTTTCACATTTTTTTTGTACTTTTGTACGCTCCATTACTGATATTGGGGCATAGAATTGATTTTTTAACCTCATTATATAATAATAAGTATTTGATGAAAAAGTTCTTCTTGGCAACCGCACTGCTGCTTGCCTCCACCACCCAAATCCTACGCGCAGAAACCGTGGTTTCGGACCAGATGCGCGCTGTACGCAATGATTTCCAAGACCGCAAGTTCGGCATTTTCCTGCACTGGGGCATATACTCCATGCTGGGCGATGGCGAATGGGTGATGCACAACAAGAAGCTGGACCGCAAGGAGTATTCCTACCTGGCCGGCGGCTTCTGCCCCAGCTGGTTCAGCGCCCGCGAATGGGTCCTGCTCTTCAAGGAGGCCGGAGCGCAGTACGTCACCTTCACCAGCCGCCACCACGACGGGTTCTCCATGTGGAACACAGCTGCCAGCGACTATAACATCGTGAAGGCCACGCCCTTCGGACGCGACGTAATCAAGGAACTCTCCGCCGCCTGTGCCCAGGAGGGACTGAAGCTGCATTTCTACTACTCACACATGGACTGGTACCGCACCGACTACCCCACCGGGAATTGCAAGAACTGCCCCCACGACCCCGGCACAACCAACTGGGATACGTACTATGCCTTCATGAACCAGCAGCTCACCGAACTGCTCACCAACTACGGACCGATTGGTGCCATCTGGTTCGACGGCATGTGGGACCACCCCGAGAAGGAGTTCGACTGGCGGCTGAAGGAGCAGTATGAACTCATCCACCGCCTGCAGCCCAAGTGCATGATAGGCAACAACCACCACGGCACTCCACACGAGGGCGAGGACTTCCAGCTCTTCGAGCAGGACCTGCCGGGCCAGAACACTGCGGGCTTCTCGAAGGATCAGGCCGTCAGCGACAAACTGCCCCTGGAATCCTGCCAGACGATGAACAACACCTGGGGCTACAGCATTACGGACAAGAACTACAAGAGCTCGGCCGAGGTGATTCGCCGACTGGTGAAGGCTGCCGGCATGAACTCGAACCTGCTGCTGAACATAGGTCCGCGCCCCGACGGCCAGTTGCCCGACGAGGCTGTGAAGATACTGCAGGACGTAGGCGCCTTCATGCATAAATACGGTTCCAGCATCTACGACACACGCGGCGGCATCGTACCTCCGCAGCCCTGGGGCGTTACCACGCAGAAGGGCAAGAAGCTGTACATCCACATCCTGAACCAGGAGAAGGACGGCAAGATAAGCAACGAGGGCTTGGAACGCATAGACGGCGCCCTGAGCCTGATGATGCCAAAGGGGAAATACAGCGTGAAGAGCATAACCCGCATGGATACAGGAGCCCAGGTTTCCTTCCGCAACGAAGCCGAGGGTACGCGCGTATTCCTGCACTCACGCCCCACCACCGACCAGACCGACCTGGTGCTGGTAGCGCAGATAAATTGAGGAGACATAGAGCCATAGCCTATAGTTTATGAGAGCATTAAGATATGTATTGACATTGCTGGTCTTGGCATCAGTCCACGCCAGTGCAGAGGAAAGCGCAGATAGCCGATGGCAGCTGACCGACCGGGGCGGCATACGCTGGGAGGTAGCGGAGAAAGGGCTGCCCCACTACGACCAC
The DNA here is from genome assembly GCA_946407895.1 of uncultured Prevotellaceae bacterium. Classification (GTDB taxonomy): domain Bacteria; phylum Bacteroidota; class Bacteroidia; order Bacteroidales; family Bacteroidaceae; genus Physcousia. Next base: position 20,077 of record CAMJQA010000040.1, on the reverse strand, counting down.
ATCGAGATGAGCGGCCAGCAGGTGAGCATAGTGCTGCGCTACGGTGTGGAAGCCGACGGCCGGCTGATGATGAACAAGAGCATGGTATGGCCCATGCTGCGCACCATACCGAACAATACGCACGCCAGCCTGATGCGCCGCTTCGAGTGGGATGCTGTGCGGCACATCGTGCTCAGGGGCGGAGCCCGCATCTCGCAGGAGAAGGTAGAGAGCATCGAACTCCACCAGGGCGTTTTGACCGTGAGCAGCCGCCTGGGCGAGGCCGGCCTGAGCCTGACCCGCACCTATTTCCCCTCCACCACCCTGCCCCTGCTGGTGGAGCGATACACATTGCTCAACGACTCGAAGGGCAGCGTAGCCCTGGAACTGCCACGCGAGCATACCGTCTTCTCCACCCCCGCAGACCAGGGCGTCAGGGGGAGCTATACACTGGTATGCAAGACCGATGTGCCCCAGCCTTCCGTTGTTCTTCAGCCAGGCCAGAGCGTAGAGTTCTCGGCCAGCATACAGGCCTACAGCGAAGGGAAGGGCGAGCACGAGCTGACGCCCCGTGCCGGAGACGAGGAAAAGGCACGCAGGGAACTGGTGGACGACTGGCAGGGCAGCCTCATCCTGGAATCGCCCGACCAGGTCATCGACCGTATGTTTGCCTTCTCGAAGATACGAGCCTCCGAGAGCATCTACCAGACGGCCGGCGGACCGATGCACGGCCCCGGAGGCGAGAGCTACTATGCAGCCATCTGGGCTAACGACCAGGCTGAGTACGTGAACCCCTTCTTCCCCTTCGAGGGCTACGAATACGGGTGCCAGTCGGCACTGAACAGCTACCTTCATTTCGCCCGCTTCATGAACGACGAGTGGAAGCCCATCCCCAGCAGCATCATTGCCGAGGGGCAGGACATCTGGAACGGAGCTGGCGACCGGGGCGATGCAGCGATGATAGCATACGGTGCCAGCCGCTATGTGCTGACCCGTGCCTCCACATCCGAGGCCCGGCAGCTGTGGCCCCTCATCCAGTGGTGCCTGGAATACTGCCATCGCAAGCTGCTGCCCGAGGGTGTCGTAGCATCCGACCACGACGAGCTCGAGGGCCGCTTCCCGGCCGGGAAGGCCAACCTCTGTACCTCCTCGCTCTACTACGATGCACTCATCTCGGCCACCTATCTGTGCCGCGAACTGGGCGAGCCATCCTCCCTGGCAGGCCAGTATCGCCGCCAGGCTCAGCAACTGCGCTCGGCCATAGAGACATACTTCGGAGCCGAGGTGGAGGGCTACCAGACCTATCGCTACTACGAGGGCAACGACGTATTGCGCTCCTGGATATGCATTCCCCTCTGCATGGGAATCACCGAGCGGGCCCAGGGTACCATCCAGGCCCTCTTCTCGCCCCGCCTGTGGACCGAGAACGGCATGCTCACCCAGGCCGGCAGCCAGACCTTCTGGGACCGTTCTACGCTCTACGCCCTGCGCGGTGTATATGCAGCCGGTCAGCCCGACAAGGCAACCGAGTTCCTGCACTTCTACTCCAATGCCCGCCTGCTGGGCGAACACGTGCCCTACGCCATCGAGGCCTGGCCCGAAGGCAGTCAGCGCCACCTCTCTGCCGAGAGCGGACTCTATGCCCGCATCATCACCGAGGGCCTCTTCGGCATACGTCCCACAGGCTTCCACACCTTCCAGCTCACGCCTCAGCTGCCCAGCGCATGGAACCAGATGAAGCTGCGCCGCATCCGGGCTTTCGGCAGCTGCTTCGACATCTCTGTGCTTCGCCTGCCGGGCGGCCGGATTAGCGTAGAGATAAGCGACGGAACACGCACCAAGACCTATAAGATAAAGGCCGGACAGACCATCTCACATAAATTCTGAACGCACATGAACAAAAGACACATCCTTCTGCTTCTCACCGCAACGCTCATCAGCCTGAGTGCCTGGCCCCAGCACCGTGCAGACAGGCAGAAGCTCAGCGACCCCGAGTCGTTCACCTTCATCGTCTTCGGTGACCCCCAGGGCTATACCAAGTACGACATCAATCAGCCCATCTACGAGCTTTGCACCGCCTGGATAGCCGACAATGTGGAGCAGCTGCACATCAAGGGCGTACTCTTCACCGGCGACCTGGTGGAGCAGAACGAGAACATCGTGCGCAACCGCAATATGCTCAACCAGACCAGCAAGCAGATGTGGGAATGGTCCAGCCACTGCCTGGAACGCCTGGACGGCCGCGTGCCCTACATCATAGCGGGCGGCAATCACGAATACGGCTATGTGCGTGGCGACGAACCCTTCACTCACTATCCCGAGTACTATACCTTCGAGCGCAATCCCCTTACGGCCGACCACCTCGTAGCCGCCCTGCCCAACCGCATGGGGCAGGTAAGCCTGGAGAACGCAGCCTGGGAGTTCCAGACCGACCACTGGGGCCCTCTCTTGGTCATCGGCACCGAGTGGGCACCGCGCGACGAAGTGCTCCAATGGGCACGCAAGCTCTGCGACAGCGACAAGTACCGGAACCACACCGTCATCTTCCTCACCCACAGCCTGCTGCGCGAACGCTCGGCCGAATACACCGACAATGAGGGGTACAAGATACAGCCGCGCAACTACGGGCGGGAGATATGGGAGAAGCTGCTCTATCCCTGCAGCAACATACGCCTGGCCATCTGCGGCCATACGGGACATCCGGCCTCAGAACCAGGCAGTGCCGAGGATTTCCTGAACAACACAGCCTACAGGCAGGACAAGAATGTAGCAGGTAGAACCGTGCACCAGATGATGTTCAACATACAGTGCCTGGGCGGCGGATGGGAAGGCAACGGCGGCGACGGATGGCTCCGGCTCCTGGAGTTCATGCCCGACGGAAAGACCATCAAGGCCTCTACCTACAGCCCCCTCTTCGGCATCTCGCCCATGACCAAGCACCTGGCCCACCAGACCGACCCCTGCTGCCAGTTCGAGATGACAATAGAACGTCAAGAGTAGCAAGCGGCTCATCCTATAACCGATAACCGATAACCTATAACCGATCGCTCGGCTCGTCCTATAACCGATAACCTATAACCGATAACCTATAACCAATATGAAGGAAATTGTTTTCATCACCGGCGCCACCAGCGGTATCGGGCTGGCCTGCGCCAGGAAGTTTGCCCAGGCGGGCTACCGCCTTATACTGACCGGGCGGAACGGAATCCGGCTGGAGGAGATTAAGACCGAGCTGACCGCCCAGGGTTCGGAAGCGCTTACCCTCTGCTTCGACGTCCGCGACCGCCAGGCCACCGAGGAAGCCGTAGCCAGCCTGCCCGCGGAGTGGAACGAGATAGACGTCCTCATCAACAATGCCGGCCTGGCCCTGGGCCTGGAGCCCGAATACGAAGGCCGCTTCGACGACTGGGAAGCGATGATAGACACCAACATCAAGGGCCTCTTGTGGATGACACGCATCATCGTGCCGGGTATGGTTGCCCGCCAGCGCGGCCATATCATCAACATCGGTTCCGTGGCCGGCGATGCCGCCTATGCCGGCGGCGGAGTCTATTGTGCCACCAAGGCGGCCGTAAAGGCCCTCTCCGACGGTCTGCGTATCGACCTGGCCCCCACCCCCATCCGCGTCACCAACCTAAAGCCCGGCCTGGTAGAGACCAACTTCAGCCGCATACGCTTTCGCGGCGACGAGGAACGCGCAGCCCGGGTATATCAGGGCGTAAAGCCCCTCACGGGCGACGACATAGCCGACGTAGCCCTCTATGCCGCCCAGGCCCCGGCCCATGTGCAGATAGCCGAGGTGCTCATCCTGGCCACCCATCAGGCCAACGCCACCCTCATAGCCCGGCAGTAGAGGGCTTCTTGCCAAGGGCTGCCCCACCCGAGCCCACGCAATGCAAGCTATTACAACACAAGTTGAGCACCTGCTGGCCACAATCGATTGGGACGAATGGGAAAAGGAATAATTGTTGTTTTTACCCTAGGTATCAAGAAGGAAGACATCGGATGTCTTTCTTCTTTTTTTTATTTTAGGGGACACCAATAATTGCGGTTTTGCCCTTCCTTGCTGCATCCTCCTCTATGACTTTGGTGTATCCCCCGCACTCTATCTTTGGCCCTGAAAAACAACACCGATGTTCGGTCGGAACAACGCCGTTGTTTTGCCGTTTTAACGCCGTTATTTCTGCATCCCAACGCCCCAGTCTGAAACGTTATGGTTAATTGCCCCATTAGTGCGACTCCCTTTTATTAAAACATCCGCGCACTATGGCATGAAGAACCCTCATAGCCAGTAATTTGCATTGCTAAGCAAAAAAAGTTAGCTGTTTCTTTTGCTATAAGATAAATAATGTGTATTTTTGCTCCCGTCTTGTGGACCAAATCGTGTTTGCACGATAGCCAGCCACTCGATCAAGAGAGCGTTTCCGCTTTCATCCTTGACATCGAAATCTGGAAAATTTCACCTAACGAAAGGATGACTGATAGGCAAACTCTCGTCTGTATGTTGTATGCATGCATGCGGCTCACCGCCGATATGTGGCTACATATACGGCGGTGGGTATATTGTTTCCAGTTCATTTTCGTTAGTGGTTTTTCCAGAGCCAGATGTCAGATGATTGAGGACATGTCCCCCGCTTTTCTTGTATCCGTTGAACATTAAGGCCATGAGGGGGATGGAGTGGCAAAGGAGTATGTTATGGAAGATTTTAAGGGACACATTGAGACTGTTATTAGCGAGACATTCAAAACATTGCAGAAGGCCTACGATTCGCAGCAAGAATCTTTTAATGGCCTCAAACAGGTCGATACAGGAAGTAGACTTCTCTTCCCCTGCAATAGGAATGAAGATACACGAATTAGCGAGCAGGAACTCCGATTCATTTTTGTAGAACAGCTTAACTGTGAGATTAAAAAAGGCTGGAATGTATATTATTCGATAGAAACCCCCACAAAAGGCGGATATGTTGATTTTTCGACTAAATTTCCTAAGAGAGATGATAAAAATGGACGCTCTGGCTGTATAGACATGGTTATTCATGATTCAAATGGTAAAAGAATTTGTATGATAGAGTTTAAGGCTAATAACCCTAAACCATCTGATTATGCCAAAGACTTCTGCAAGTTGTACAACGAAGGCGTTGATTATTGCTATTTCCTACAGATTATTGAAAATTATGAATCAGACACCAAAAGTAATATCGAAAATAAGATAGAATCATATAAAAAACAGACGGTATCTTTTAAGGACAATATTTCCCATTATTGCTATTGTTTGAAGAAAAAAGATTATTTATTCAAAAAAGTGAAAGTATGAAACGTTTATTCCTTATATTAACAATTCTTGCTACGTCAATCTCGTTATGTTATGGTGTCATCATAGATGGCATCTACTATAAGATAAACGCTAAAGAGAAAACAGCAGAAGTATGCGGTGTTACTAACTCTGATGGTACCCCTTCTGGTGGTATTTATTCTGGAGCAATCGTTATCCCCGAAACGATAGAATTCAAAGGAACCACTTTAAAAGTAACGTCAATAGGGGATTACGCATTTTATGATTGTAAAAAAATTTCGTCAATATACCTTCCTAATACAATACTATCTATAAAAGCTCATGCCTTTTTGGGTTGTCATGGCCTTACATCCATAACAATACCCGAAAGCGTAGTGAGCATAGAAGAAGGTGCTTTTAACGGCTGCGGGCTAACTGAAATAACCATTCCCAATAGAGTGGAAAGTATTGGAAACGGTGCTTTTAGTGGTTGTGAGAATCTCAAAAAAGTGACCATTGAAGACGGTGAAAAGAATATAGAATTCCATGTTAATGAACTAAATCCAGTATCAGATGGTAATCGTTGTATGACATTCGGAGGATGTCCTTTAGAGACTTTGTACCTTGGGCGAAACATATCATATGACATATCATATCCTCAAAATTATAATTGCTCTCCTTTTAGAAAATCTTCATTGAAAGAAGTTACTATTGGGAATAGTGTAACATGTATTAACGCACAAGCATTTTTAGATTGCAAAAAATTGGTTTCTATTGATATTGCAAACAGCGTGACGGAGATCGAGACTCAGGCATTCAGTGGTTGCGAAAGCCTTTCCTCTATTAACATACCGAAGGGCATAACTAACATCAATGCTTCTACATTCTCTGGTTGCCGTGGCCTTACCTCCATTTGTATTCCTTCAAATGTAACGACAATCGGGCGGCGTTCTTTCGCAGGCTGCTTTAATCTCTCTTCTATTACAATTCCCGAAAACGTAACGGAAATAGGGGAAGAGGCTTTCTCTAATTGCACGAGTTTGACTTCCATCACCCTTCCAAGGAAAATGACGAGCATCTCTGGAAACTTATTTGCTGAGTGTTATGGTCTGACTTCCATCACCATACCTGAGGACGTAGAAAGCATAGGGAGCAGAGCCTTTTGGAGGTGTATTAGTTTGACTTCCGTCACAATTCCTGAAGGTATGACGACCATTGGTGTAGAGGCTTTCTCTGATTGCAAGAAACTGAAGATTATTGAATTGCCCAATACTCTGACTGCAGTTCCCGCAGCTGCCTTTCAGGGTTGTAAAGGTCTAAATACCGTAAAACTTGGAAAGAGCATAAAGGCAATAGAAACGTCTGCTTTTGATGGGTGTACAGAATTGTCTGAAGTATATTGCTATTCCAAAACCGTACCACAAGCCGGAAATGATCTCTTCAAAGATTCATGGATAGAATTTCTTACACTATATGTACCTTATGGCACATCGGAACTATATCAAGCTAAGTCCCCATGGTCGAAATTTGGCACTATCATAGAAATGGAGAAAACAACACATACTTTGACTTACATGATTGATGGAGAAGTATATAAAGTTGTAGAATATGATACTAATGATGATATTGCACCTGTGGATGCCCCCCAAAAAGAGGGCTACACCTTCTCTGGCTGGGATGGTTTACCAGATACTATGCCTGCAGAAGATGTGACAGTAAATGGAACATTTGCTGCAAACGAATACCATTTGACCTACATCGTAGATGGCGCAATATACAAGGAATACGATGTTAAGTACGACACGACCATCAAGGCTGAGGATGAGCCGACAAAGGAGGGCTTCACCTTCTCCGGCTGGAATGGGCTGCCAGAGAAAATGCCAGCAGGAGATGTAACAGTAACAGGCACGTTCGCCATCAATAGTTACACTTTAACCTATATCTTAGACGGAGAAGTGTACAAAACTGTCACTTTGGAATATGGCTCTGATATTAATTCTGAAAGTGTTCCAGAGAAAGAAGGCTACACATTCAGCGGGTGGGAAAATTTACCAGAGACAATGCCAGCCAAGGATGTAACGGTAACGGGGTCATTCACCATCAACCAATACAGCGTGACATTTATCATTGACGGCGAAGTCTTTGAGACCATGACACTGAACTATGGTTCGGAGATTGTGCCCCCAAACGTTCCTGAAAAAGAGAACTATGATTTCTCTTGGGGCGAGTTCCCAGAGACTATGCCTGCCAGGGATATAACAGTATATGGCTCATATACATCTACCATGCAGGACTGCCTACTGTCCGTAAATGGCATCAACGGTGGAACATTCGCTCTGAAATGCAAGACAACCGCCACTTATTCCTTCATAATTTCACCCGAGGAAGGATGGAAGATAAGTACTCTGACATTCAATGGAGAGGATGTGACCGCAAACCTGACGGACGACAGCTATACCACTCCAGCCCTGACAGGTAACTCTGAACTCAGCATTGTCTTTGAACATGACGGCAGCGAGGTTAAGAAGGTGAATGGAGAGGTACAGCTTCGCGTCTATGCAATTGCTTCCGTTCTCATCATACAAAACAGTGGAAAGGAACAGCAGGCTGCCATCTATACCACTGACGGCAAAATGGTGAAACAGGTAATAGCCGAACAAGGCACTACTCGCACCCCTCTTCAAGAAGGACATGTCTATTTGGTGAAGATAGGAGAACGTACTTTCAAAGTGGCAATGTAGCTGAAAGAAGTATCGCTATTTTGATGAAAAATAATTCAGCCTCCAACTCTATAATAAAACAATGGGGAGCGGCCACACGGTCGCTCCCTTTGTTTTTATAAGAATAATCAGGTAAAACAGAATACGCAAATGCAACCCTACCTCATCATCCTATAATTCCAGGAGTCAGTCAGCCCGCCATAGCTATCGACGGCTTTTTCCAGGGCATCTTCCGTCATGTACTTCTTGTCCATATACCACTCGCCATTTTTTATATTCCTCTCCAATACAACTCTATAGCTTCTCTATAAATCCTCTATAGTTTCTCTATAAATCCTCTATAGCTTCTCTATAACAACCCTATATCAGCACCGTCCTACCCCCGTCTTTCCCCCTATTGTTGTCCGTTTGTTGTTCGATTGATGTTCGATTGTTGTTCGATTGTTGTTCGATTAAACAACGCACAACAAACGTGCATCAAACGTAGTCGAAACGTACATATATGGGGGCAGAGACCTGGGAGTATAGGTGCTATATATGCCCTGATTAGGAGTTTCCTACGGCATATCTATGGCATTTTATAGAGATATGCTGGAGATTATATAGAGATTTTTATGTGAATTTGCAAATGATGGTATCGGACAAGCACAATTCCCATTGTGAACCAGCTTTCCCTTCATACGTCAGCAAAGTCTTTGACAAGTGAAAGAACCGTACTGACGTATGAAGGGAAAGAGCTAGCGTATGAAGAGAAAGAGCTAGCGTATGAAGGGAAAGAGCTGACGTATGAAGGGAACGAGGTTCGCTTCACTCCACATCGAATTCCCTTTTTCCAGCCATCATCATACGAACGGCAAGGGGTGTGGATGCTACGGTGATGTCAGCAGTGTGAATATCACGCTGGGTGCCGTCGATGTTGAATTGCAGCGTGGCACCGTCATTGCGAACGTCGATGGTGACGGGAGCACCCATTACAAGTGGCAGATTCACGTCGCCATGACCACCAGGGAAACCACATAGTACGGGGATGTGGTACTGGGCTAGCAGGTCGTGCAGCATGGCTTCCACACTCTCGTATGTGAACTCCGAGCCGCAGTCGGTAAACTCGCCGAGGATGATTCCCTTGCATCGATTGAGCACGCCGTTCATCTGCAGGATGCGCATCTGGCGGTCGATGTTGTGCATCGACTCCTCCACTTCTTCCACAAAGAGGATCAGGTCTTTGCCCTTAGTGGCATCAGCCTGTGAGCCCAGGTTTGGCGCAAAGGTGCAGAGATTGCCACCCACCAGCACGCCACTGGCCTTGCCCGTGATGTTCTGCTTGTGTGCCGGTAATTCGTATCGGGGCACACTGCCAAGGAGCAGGTCGCGCATCAGCGTACTGGTTGCATCAGTACCACCTTTAGCCAGAAACGAACTCATTGTGCCGTGTATGCTCATCACTCCCGCACGGCTCAGCAATCCGTGCAGTGTGGAGATGTCGCTGAATCCCACCAGCCATTTCGGCGATGCCTTCAGCTCTGCCAGACTGAGCTGGTCTATCAGCTGGATGGTGCCATATCCGCCGCGATTGCAGATGATGGCCTTGATGCTGGGGTCGCTCAGTGCCCAACGGATGTCGCTGATGCGCTCGGCCACTGTTCCTGCATAGCGTCCGTCCACCACCTTGCCCACGTTGGGGCCTATCACAGGTTCCAATCCCCAGCCCCGCAGTACGTCGGCTGTCTTCTCCACGTTCTCCATTGGCGTAAAGTAGGATGGAGAGATCAATGCCACCTTGTCTCCGCTGCTCAGGTAGCCGGGCTTCACGCAGTTTATCTCCACCGGCTTCTCCGTCGCCGGCTTTATTATATCATCATCATCGCTGCACGAAATCAGCATTGTCTGGCCACTGAATGCAAGGATGATTATCAACATCCATAATTTCTTCTGTTTCATAGTTGAATATATCGTCAAGTTATACTATTTAAACAAAGGGGAGGGGAAGCATCCCTCACTCGAATCTTATCACATACATCACTTCTTCTGATAGAAGCGGACGTAGTCTATCTCGTAGCGGTAAGGGAGTTCCCGGGGATTGACGGGGCCCACCCAGTGGCCGCCCAGCTGCATATCGAGGAGCAGGTACATCGGACGGTCGTAGGGGTACTGCTCGGGACCGAGTTCTGCCTGGCGCCGATAGGTGAAGGTGTGGCGGTCGTTGATAAAGAAGACCATGCTGTCGGGCCATAGCTCTACGCTATATACATTCCACTTTCCCCGGCGTATGGGGGCCGTCTTTCCCCAGGGCTGGCTGTCCCGGTGGGCAAGGTCGTACTCGGTGGTATAGGAGTGTACGGTCTGATAGGCTATGGTGTCGTAGTTGAGCCGCTCCATGATGTCTATCTCCCCATCGTCGGGCCACCGTCCCTCGGGCAGGAGCCAGGCGGCAGGCCATGCGCCGGAGGCATCGTCCATGCGGAGCCGTATGTCCAACCGCCCGCGCTGGAAGAGTACCTTGCCCTTGCTGAAGACGCCGCCGGTGAGGAAATGGGCCGTGTCCCCGGGCAGATAGTCGTTGTTGCGCCCAAAGAGGGTGAGCCGCCCGCGCCGCACCCGGAAGAGGCGGTCGTCCACACTCATATACTTGTTCCACTCGGAGGGATTGGGGTATCGGGGAATGCGTGTCCAGGTGTCGGAGAGCTTGCGGCCGCGGAACTCCTCCTCCCAGACGAGTTCCCAACCTGGCCTGTGAGCCGAGGGTTTCCGGGCGGCACGGGCTGAAAGCGGAAGCAGCAGGAGAAGGAGAAGAAGAAGGTGTTTGGAGTTAATCATATCATTTACTATTTAATCATTTACCATTTACCATTTCTTCGACGAGCGAAGCGCAGGCGAGTCCCATCTATTTTGCGCTTGGCTTGTCCAAGTAATCGGACGGCCTATGGCCTACGCTTCGCTGGTCAAAGAAATGGTACTTGGCTAAATGGTACTTGAGTTGGGTTTTATGCCTTGCTCGTCCTACCTTTGCCCCAGAAGGCAAACAGATAGAGTACGCCCACGGACAGGATAGCCAGGGCTCCGGCCTGTCCGCCCACGGCATCGCTGGCAGCACCCATAAGCATGGGGAAGACGGCTCCGCCGCAGATGCCCATGATGAGGAGGCCGCTAATCTCGTTCTTCTTCTCGGGAAGGGCTGCCATGGCACGCGAAAAGACGATGCTGAACGGATTGCCGTTACCGAAGCCCATCAGGGCAACGGCTCCGTAGAGTTCCCACTGGGTACTGCCCACATAGAGCCCCAGGAGGGCAACCATCATCATGGCTATGCTGATGAATAGGAAGGTCCACTCGCGGATAAACTTCATAATGAAACTGCCGCTAAAGCTGCCAGCTGCCTTGGCTATAAAATAAACGGTGGCTATATAAGCCGCATCGTTCAGGCTCATACCCAGGCGCTCCATCAGGATCTTAGGAGCGGTCACGCTGATGCCAACATCTATTCCTACATGACAGACGATAGCCAGGAAGCACAGCAGCACCAGGGGGTTGCGCAGCAGGGCAAAGCAGTCGGCAAACTGCCGGCCCACGGGCTTCTGGCCCTGGGAGGGGGGTGCCTCGTGGATGCGGGTGCCGAACAGCAGCAGCGTGGCCAGTATGCCTATGCCCAGATAGATGGGATACAGGGCGCGCCAGCCCAGACCAAAGGCATCGGTGGTGGCCCCCCAGGAGGCTATGATGGGAGCCAGGAAGGAGGCTATGCTCTTGATGAACTGCCCGAAGGTGAGTGTGCTGGCCGATGCGCCGCCCTTCATCACACTGTCTACCAGGGGGTTCAGGGCCGTCTGGATGATGGCATTGCCGATACCCAGCAGCGAGAAGGAGAGCACCAGGGCCGTGAAGTCGAGGGTGAAGACGGGCACCAGCATGGCAGCCACCGTCATGACGAGGCTCAGCAGGACGGTATTCTTGCGCCCTATCTTGTTCATGAGCAGGCTGGTGGGAATACTGAAGATGAGGAACCAGAAGAAGACAAGCGACGGCAGCAGGTTGGCCATCGAATCACTGAGACCGAGGTCGGCCTTCACATAATTGCTGGCTATGCCTACGAGGTCCACAAACCCCATGACAAAGAAGCACAGCATGACGGGAATAAGTTTTCTGTAATTCATAACCTTTAAACTTTATACTTTCTCTACTTATCCAGTTCGTTAAGGGCGAAGTTGTAGGCACCCAGGTTGATGGCCTTGCTGGCTCCCAGTTCGGATACCAGTACGGCCACCTTGCGCTGAGCGCAATAGAGCACCTCCTTGTCGCTATGGGGCACCCGCACGAAGACATCCTTGTCCTGCAGGAAGGCTGCGCGCTGCTCCTCGTCCTCGAAGTTATAGACCTCCGACTGCAGGGTAGGCATCAGATGGCCCGAGAAGGTACCCACCGGACGATTAAACTCCTCCATCATACCGGGCAGGATCCACTGGGCATTGCCAGTCAGTCCGCCGCCTATCACAACGATTCCGTCCACTATGTTGAGCACATTAACCAGGGCGGCCGCACAGACCTGTCCCATCTGGCGGAAGCTCTCCTGGGCAGCCCGCATATTGCCGGGGCGCAGGCCGTTGGCGATATCGCCGATATCCTTGGGGGTAAGGTCGCCTATCTCCTCGTGCGAGAGCTCGGCATAGACGCGACGTACGGCACGGATGCTCACACTCTCCTCGGCAATGACGAAGGGGTACATGCCATTCCGTGTGCACCACACATCGCCGCCGCATCCGTTGTCGCCCGTCAGCAGGGCACGGTCCAGAACCACGCCGCAACCGAAACCGGTGCCCAGCGTTACACCTATCAGATTCTTGTACCGACGCAGGCAACCGCTCTCCTCCAGGGCCTTGTTTACGCGCGGCAGGGCACCGGCCAGCGCCTCGCCGTAGGCAAAGAGATTGCCGTCGTTATTGACGTAAACGGGAATGCCGAAGACACTCTCCAGGTAGGGGCCCAGGGCTACTCCCCCGCGGAAGGAGGGGAAGTTGGGCAGGTCGCCGATCACTCCGTGAGCATAGTCGGCAGGGCCGGGGAAGGCAAAGCTGATAGCCACAGGCTCTGCATCCAGCTTCTCCTTTACGGTGGTGAATCCCTGTACCAGGGTTGCCAGGCAGCCTTCCGTATCGGTCGTAACGGCCTTCAGGCGCACCGGTTCCACAATCTCTTCATTGTTGCTAATCGCAGAAAACACGAAGTTGGTTCCTCCCGCATCCAGCGTCAGAACGATTCTCTTGTCTTTACTCATAATCCTCTAAGTCAGTTTAGTTTGTATATTCAATTAGTTATCTATTATCTCACACTGGCCTTTATGGTCATGCACTCCCCACCCTCAGACGGTCCGCTGGGCTTAATCCGATACTGCCCCAGGGCAGCGGGGATGATGAACGTTTCGGCATAATGGACGGTGAAGGGTTCGAAGGCTCCGTCAGGACTCTCCACCACAGCCTCCTCGCCGTCGCACAGGTTCAGCACGTTTACGCCACCTTCGGTATCATGAAGTACGGGGCGGCTGAAGGTATGGCGGCGCGTCTCGATAAACTCGTTGGGATGCAACCCGGTGCGCTCTTCGCGTATGCCTTCTTCCTGGCTGAGCACCTCGAAGTGATTTACGAGTTGCGAGAGTACGAAAGGTGTGGTACGCTCCCACTGGATGACGTGCCGCCCGCGTTCCACATTGATGGGGCGCGGCTTTCCGTCCAGGCCCAGGCGGTTCCAGTCCCACAGCTTGAAGGTGAAGATGCTGGGCGTAGAGCTTATCTCGAGCACCATACTGTCGTGACCCGAGCAGTGGATGGTGCCATTGGGAATCAAGTAGTGGTCGTGCTTGCGGGCCGGCAGTTTGTTCACGTAACGCTCGGCATCGAAGGTGATTTCCCCCCGCTGGGCTGCCCGCAGGTCTTCTATCATCTGCCCGGGGTCGATACCCTCCTTCAGCCCCAGATACACCACAGCCCCCTCGCCTGCATCCAGCAGGTAGTAACTCTCGTCCTGCGTATAGGCCAGGCCAAACTCGCGGTGCGCAAACTCGTTGGTGGGATGCACCTGCAGGCTCAGGTTGCCGCCGCCCATCGTATCGAGGAAGTCGAAGCGGATGGGGAAGCTGCGCCCGAAACGCGACCATACACGCTCGCCCAGCAGGCGGCGCGACTGCCACAGGACAAGGTTCTGCGAGGGGAACTCCAGCAACGCATTCTCGGCACGGAGCAGCAGGCTGTTCTCCTCGGGCACACAGTCGAAGCACCATCCGTAGTTCTGCTCCCGGCGGTCCAGGTCGCACACCTCCTTCATCCATTGTCCGCCCCAGGGTGCCGGGTCGAAGAAGGGCACTACGCGGAAGGGGCACGATACGGTGCGCTCCAGGCCCTGCAGCAACTGGTCGTGCCGGATAAGCTTGAGATGCTGCCGGTCGTTGTGGTCTATCCAGAATTGGATACGTCCCGAGCGGAAGAGCTCGTCCTTCAGGGCATCGCACAGGTTCCAGTCGTTGAAGTAGCCGCGCTTGTACTGCACCGAGGGGCTGTCACCGCTGTTGTCCAGGCCCAGGGCCTTCACCTCATGGCGACGGAAGCGCTGCTGAATCTCCCATCGGGCCAGGTCGGCATAAGCGACGGCCACATCTTCCGCAGCCACCAGCCCCGCCCCTGTACCAACGACCACATATTGGCGGCCATCTCGGAGCTGTTTTCGCAGGGCCTCTACCCTATCCCATTCAAAATACTCCTCGATACGGATGTTGGACATGTAGCCAAAGAGCACATCATCGGTCATGAAGCGCTCCGTCAAACGGCGTATCTCGGGCTCGGGCCTCATCAGCTGGCGCACGTCTATAACCTGGCGCCCCGTACGGCGGAAGGCCTGCAGGAAATCTTCTTCGTAACTGCCCACATAGAGATCCACGGCCCAGACGGCCTTGTGCTTCCAGGCATCCTGCAGAAGGGCCAGGATCTCGTCCCACCCCTCCAGGGCCCGCCCGTCTATGGGCGTCGAGGGGAACTTATCATAATTAGATTTACGCATACCATGGACTATTTGGAGTTGCAAAGTTACAATCTTTTTCCACATTCTGCAAAAACGAGCCTAATTATTTTGTATTTCGCATGAAATTAGCTACCTTTGCCAGCGATTTGCCACAAAAAAATATATTAACAATGGATTTCTACGACATTCCCGTTCTGCCTCGCAAGGGCGAGGAAACAACCCTGAGAGAATATGCAGGCAAGGTCCTGCTCATTGTGAACACCGCCACCGGATGCGGACTTACTCCCCAGTACGAGGAACTGGAACAGATGTATCGCCGCCACAAGGAACAGGGTTTCGAGATTCTGGACTTTCCCTGCAACCAATTCATGGAGCAGGCCAAGGGCGACGACGAACAGATCAACTCGTTCTGCACAGCCCGATACGACACCACATTCCCACGCTTCAAAAAAATCGAAGTGAACGGTCCGGGGGCAGTTCCCCTCTTCCGCTACCTGAAGGAGCAGAAACCCCAGGGCACAGCAGCCAAGGGTAAATGGTTCATGTCCATGATGATACGCATCAGCTCGTTCTTCAACCGCAAGAGCAGCGAGCAGGGCGACATCCGATGGAACTTCACCAAGTTCCTTGTTGACCGCGAGGGGCATGTGGTGGAGCGCTTCGAACCAACCGTAACAGCCGAGCAGATAGAGCCTGCCATCGAGAAGCTGCTCTGATGCCAGACGAGCGGAAGATCATACACATAGATATGGATATGTTCTTTGCGGCGGTGGAGTTGCGCGACAACCCGCAGTTGCAAGGGCAACCCGTGGCCGTCGGGGGCAAGGGGGACAGGGGCGTAATCAGCACCGCCAACTACGAGGCGCGCCGATGGGGTGTTCACTCGGCCCTCTCCACCCGGCGGGCCCTGGAACTCTGTCCCCAGCTGGTGCTGCTGGAACCCCACTTCGAGAAATACAAGGCCGTCTCGCAGCAGATTCGCCACATCATGTTCCAATATACCGACCTGGTGGAACCACTCTCGCTCGACGAGGCCTTCCTGGACGTCACCCAGAACAAGCCCGGCATAGAACTGGCCGTGGATATAGCGCGCGAGATAAAGCAGAAGATATTGGCCGAGACGGGCCTGACGGCCTCGGCAGGCGTTTCGTACTGCAAGTTCCTGGCCAAGGTGGGTTCCGACTATCGCAAGCCCGATGGCCTTTGCGTCATTCATCCCAGCCGTGCTCTACAATTCATAGACGCCCTGCGCATAGAGCAGTTCTGGGGCGTAGGGCAGCGCACCGCCCAGCACATGCACCGGCTGGGCATCTTCAACGGCCAGCAACTGCGCCAATTCAGCCGCGAGGGACTGGTGCGCGAGTTCGGAAAGATCGGCTATATGTTCTACGACTTCGCCCGCGGGATAGACCCACGCCCGGTCGTTACAGAACACATTCGCAAGTCTGTAGGCTGTGAGCGCACTTTGGAACACGATATTGACCAGCAGGCTAATGTCATCATCGAACTGTACAACCTGGTGCTGGAACTGGAGAAGCGCATCCAGAAGGCCCAGTTCCGTGGGCAGACGCTCACCCTGAAGGTCAAGTTCCACGACTTTCGGAACATTACGCGCTCCATAACCCGTCCGAACCCGATAACGGAAAAGGACGACATACTGCCGCTGGCCAAGCAGCTCATCGAGGGAGTGGAATATGAGAACGACCCCATCCGCCTGCTGGGATTATCTGTCAGCAACGAAGCGGCCGAGGAGATTCCCCAACGATGGCGACAGTTATACTTTGACTTCTATACAGACTATTTTTCTGAGTAATCCGAAAAAACGAATAATCAGATTCCTTTTTTCTGAGAATTCCTGTTCAATATACAACTGCTTCAATAAGGGCGCCCTGGTTGGAGGCCAGGTCGATGGAATATGTGCCGTCTGCTCCCACCTTTAACGGCAGAGGTCCCTCGGTGCCCATGACGCTGATGCGCCGGCCCTCAGCCTTGAAAGTGATCGTGTGCACGGCTGGATGCTCATCATACGGATCGTCAGCAGCACAGACAAAAAGGGCACGGTCGCCATTTCCACTACGCGACACCATCGAACCTACCACCAGGGGACAGCGGTCGGTGGCCTGCAGGTCTGTGAATGTGCCGTTCGAAAGAGAGGGCAGGCCCTGCTGGCCAACGTCCTGTAGCCACTTGGTGCCCTGGAAGGAGACGAAGTCGGTACGCACCCGACGGTACTTCATATAGGCAGGTCCCAGGCGATGCAGCTCGGCATTGATACGGCGCAGTTTGTCGTACTGGGGTGTCTTCTGCCCCTTGGTGTCCAGGACATTGTTGTACCACCACCCGGCCGTATAGCAGCCCCAGATGATGTTCTCGGCACCGAAGGCCATAGCCGTATAGGCCTGGAAACGCAGTTGGTTCTCGCTGATCCAGCGAGTCGAGTCGCTCGAGTTCACCTGCAGCACGATCCACATACTGCGTCCGGCACCCAGACAGGCATCCGATACGGTGCGTAGGTTCTCGTAGGCCTGGTGCACATTGATGCTGTACAGGTAGAAGTCGTAGCAGACGTAGTCGGAGGGTACGTGCTTGATGTACTCGGCAATGTGCTGCTGATAGGTGGCCGTACCCAGCTGGTTCACCGTCTGCTGGGCTGTGTTCTGGGATACGGAGGCATAGTTGGGATAGAGGTTCAGGTAGGGGAACTGACGGGGGAAGAGCTGGCTGACTTTCTCATAGACGCGTCCATAGTGTGGGAAGTCCAGTGCCGAGGGCTCGTCGCCTATATCAATACCCCATATAGCCGGATGGTCTTGGAAGGAAGCAGCCGCCTTTTCGTAGGCAGAGAGGGGGTTCTTCTGGCTCAGCTGTCCGGCATTGGAGCCGTCGCCGCCCCACCAGCCAGGCACCACACCATTGACAACAGCTCCTATATGGTATTTGCGAAACAGATCCAAAAGCCCCTTATCATAGGAAATCGATGTCATAAAATCTATACCACAGCCAGCGATGTCCCTAACGTGCTGTTCTGTCCGTGCATAAGGTTGCAGTATGTACGCCCCTATGTTCAGGCGTGAGCGATCCATACGACTTTGCATAGCATCGGACTGAGCCTCAGCCCTGCCCGGCATGAGCAAGGCGATGAGAAACACCAGGGTGGGTAAGAAACTATCATTCCCGCCACGTCTACGGCAGGAGAAACACAAAAAAGATACATTGCTTTTCATATCGGTAATTCTTAAACTACGCTGCAAAGGTACAATTATATAAGCGAAATACCAAATATATTTGAATATTTCCAAACTTAAGTACTTTCTACCGGCGAGGCAAAGATACGAAAAAGCATTCATATATATCGCATTTTGATCCTGCATTATTCAGAAAGCCTGCTGCCTCACCGTGATTTATCCTCATTCTGGCTCAGCTGCCACTGATAACTGAGAATGCTCCTCCTGATTTGGATAAAGAACGGTTCTCACTCTGTGATCTTGCAACCAAATACGATTTAGGGTAAACGCAATTGACTTTAACGTTTCCTCCCGCATTTTTGGCTTCAGCTCACATTCCCATACCGTAATGCAATGCCAGCCCATCGCAGCCAGTTTCTTCTGTTCTTCCTTATCCCTCTCCTTATTCCTGCGAATCTTGTTCACCCAGAATTCCCGGTTCGTCTTCGGAATCTTGCAGCACTCCGAATTCTCAATCATATCTGGTAAGTGGTCAAATGGTAATTGAATGTGGTGTCCGTGCCAGAAGCAACCATTAACAAAGATACAGGTCCGGTATTTTCTCAGGACCAAATCAGGATGCCCAGGCAACCGTTTATGATTCAACCTGTATCTGAACCCCCGCTTCCACAACCCATGACGCACGATCAGCTCAGGCTTAGTATCCTTCGAACGGATGGCAGCCATGTTATTGTGACGTTGTTGCTGAGTAAGTTTATCCATAGTTCAAGAAAAGTCCCCCCTCTTCAATTACTTGCCCCGGCAAGGCCATCGGGCCACCAGGAAAGACATTGGTATCGCGTAAACCATTTCGCAGGTAAAAAGCATGACGGCGGCAACGCTCTTCGGGGTTATCACAAATTACTATTCCTCCACCTCGCAATGAACGAATCCCATCTCCTTAGCCTTCTCCTCGTTCATCAGGAAGTAAGTGGCCTCGCCCTCTACGCATAGCTCACCTTGAGCGTTGATAATCTCGGCATGAATGAACAAAAGGTTGCGCATCTGCTTCACGATATTGGCACGAATGGTAAGCCGAGGCTCATTGGTTGAAACGGCCTTGCGGAACTTTACACTCAGGCTGGTTGTGAAGCCGCTGGTCTGCATTTTGCGTGTAACGACCCATCCGCAAGTTTCGTCAATCAACGTGCTGAGCACGCCACCATGCATGGTGTCCACCCACCCCTGATAGTTCAGCCCCGGCTGCCAGCTACTTACAATATAATCTCCTTCCTCATAAAAGACCATGTGAAGCCCGAAAGGATTATTGGGCGCACATCCAAAACAATTGTACTTGGGATGCCCGCTCCATGGATTGATGATTCTCTTCCACATATTCCTAAATAATTATACTATAGGTATGCAAAAATACAAAATTTTCTTCTGTCCAAGCAACTTTTCTCCAATTTTTCTCTGAATTATGCTCTACTTTCTCATGACCCACATAAAAATTGGCATCTCTGCAATACTTTTCATGATTCGAATAAATGATGAACAAAAAAACGTGTTAAACGCCTGCACCTTTCCCTATTTCACAGGTTCTTCTGCAATTTAGTTGAAGAGGATAACGCTCAGCGTAAGTTCCTGCTTGCAGATATAATTTTGTGTGTTGGCATCAAAAGATTGGTCCTTTAATCAAATTTC
The DNA here is from genome assembly GCA_946407895.1 of uncultured Prevotellaceae bacterium. Taxonomy (GTDB): domain Bacteria; phylum Bacteroidota; class Bacteroidia; order Bacteroidales; family Bacteroidaceae; genus Physcousia. The sequence goes on along the minus strand of CAMJQA010000040.1, from coordinate 239 downwards.
TGTTTATTTATGGAATTTTTTGAGTATATCAGCACTTGTTTCGATTAATATTTGTAACTTTGCCGTCAAACAACTGTAATCTATCATGGCAAAGTTAAATCGTATAAGAGTCGTTCTCGCAGAACGCGATTTGAACAATAAATGGCTGTCCGACAAACTCGGCAAGGATCCTGCTACAGTGTCTAAGTGGGTCACCAATACCACCCAGCCCAGCCTTGAAGCCCTCATTGCAATAGCCA
>CAMJQA010000039.1 GCA_946407895.1 uncultured Prevotellaceae bacterium | reverse complement strand
ACTCGCGACCCCGACCTTGGCAAGGTCGTGCTCTACCAACTGAGCTATTGCCGCAGGAAAATATCATCTCCACGCAGTGTTATGTATCAACATTTCAATCGTCGCTTAGGCAATTCCTCCGAATTGCGGGTGCAAAGATACAACATTATATCTAAACAGAAAAGAGAATCGGCAAAAAAAATTGGGCAAGACATGCATTTTTTTGTTTTAAGTGCCCCAAGCGGCGGCCTCGGGGAGGCTTCCTGGCCCCTTCCCTGCCCTACGCCTACGCCCGGAGATGACGCTGATGGGGCGCAGGAGATGACGCCGTTGGAACGCAGGAGATGATGCCGTTGGCTCGTAGATGGAACGTAGATGGCTCGTAGATGGGACGTAGATGAAGGTTTTTCCTTCATATCAAGAAAAAAAGGGGCTTAATGTTTGGGCATGTCGCGAATAATGCGTATTACGGGAGCAAATAATGCGCATTAATTGAAACGGGCATGAAAATGCCTTTATAAATAACTCTATTATTAATTATTTTAAAATCTGTAATGCCTATGATTAGCTTAATCAAAATGAAGGGGGTAACCCCCCAGACGAAGGAAGTGATCTACTTTCCGAGATGGACACGAGTATCAACCGTCAACGAGACGCAGCTGGCCAAGCGCATGGCCCGCGGCTCGACGTTCTCGGTGGGTGAAATCAACGGTGTGTTTGCCGACTTTCCGCAGAGCATCATCGACGAGCTGCTCAATGGCAACGCGGTGAGCATTGGCGGGCTGGGCACGTTCAAGCTGAAGGTGAAGGGCAAGAGCCAGAAGGACAAGGCCCTCGTATCAAGCACCGGCGCACGCATCAGCGTGGTCTTCGAGCACGCTGCCGAGCTGCACAGCCGGCTGAACGACGAGAAGGAGTTCCGCTTCGTAGAAGCACCGACGGCCGAGGGCCAGCAGGATGCCTTGGACGGCGGCGACGACGGCGACGGAATGGAGTAGAATAGACCCTCCCCCTAACCCGGCCCAACCTCCCTTCGGTCGCCAATCGCTCCGTTTCTATCGGGCGATTGCCCTCTAAGGCGGGGGTAAACAAAGTAAGCGAGACCATCGAGGCCTCGCTTACTTTTTTGCATTCCTGCTGCTTACTTGCAATACACTACATATTATATACTCTTTATATACTCTCAGCCACCCCCTCAGGGCGTAGCCTTCCCCCTCCCTCTAAGGCGGGGGTTAGGGGGGAGGGTCTTCAGTCCATCCTGTCCCTGTAGTCCTCGTACTCGTATCGGCGTAGGAGCTGGCGCGAGCCGTCCTCCCGCAGGAGCACGATGTCGGGGTGCGGGATGCCGTTGAACATGGTGGTCTTCACGGTGGTGTAGTGCAGCATGTCCTCCAGTATGACCTCGTCGCCCACCCTGAGCTCGCGGGGGAAGCGCCAGCTGCCCATGTAGTCGCCGCTCAGGCAGCTGTTGCCGCCCAGGCGATAGACGAGCTCGCCGGGCGCGGCCCCCTTGACATAGTCGGGCGGCAGGGTCTCGGCGCCGCGTACCCGTGGCTGATAGGGCATCTCCAGGCAGTCGGGCATGTGGCAGGTGAAGGATACGTCGAGTATAGCGGTGCGTATGCCGTGGTTCTCCACCACGTCCACCACGTGGGCCACGAGCGGCCCGGTCTGCCAGGCGAAGGCGCTGCCTGGCTCCAGGATGATGCTGAGGTTGGGGTAGCGCCGGCGCAGGCCGCGTATGAGGCTGATGAGCAGGGGCAGGTCGTAGCCCTCTCGCGTCATGAGGTGGCCGCCGCCCAGGTTGAGCCACCTGAGGCCGGGCAGCCAGCGGCCGAACTTCTGCTCCAGGTGACGGAGCGTGTGCCCGAGGGCCTCAGCGCTGCTCTCGCAGTGGCAGTGGCAGTGGAAGCCCTCTATGCCCGGGGGCAGGGGCCAAGGCATCTGCCCGGCCAGGAGCCCGAAGCGGCTGCCGGGGGCGCAGGGGTTGTAGAGCTCGGTCTCAATCTCGCTGTACTCGGGGTTGATGCGCAGTCCGCACGACACGGGGTGCCCGGCGTAGGCCTCTACCTGGGGCCAGAAGCGGCGGTACTGGGCGAGGGAGTTGAACGTAAGGTGGCCGCTGCAGCGCAGTATCTCGGCGAAGTCGTCGTCGGTGTAGGCGGGGCTGTAGGTGTGGGCCAGGCTGCCGAACTCCTCCAGGGCCAGGCGTGCCTCCCAGGGGCTGCTGGCCGTGGTGTGGCTGATGTACTGGCGCAGTATGGGGAAGGTGCGCCACAGGGCGTAGGCCTTGAAGGCCAGTATCACCTGGGCTCCGCTCTCGCGGGCCACGCGGCTGATTGTCTCCAGGTTGCGGCGGAGCAGGCGCTCCTCGAGCAGATAGTATGGTCGCATAGTAATCGTAAAGTCGAAATATCGAAATCCCGAAATCCCGCGTCTTTTAATAAACCATCTTGATGTTATCGAGCCACAGGGTGTTGCCCACCGAGCCTATGTAGGCGCCGCCGTAGCTGCTGTCGAACTTCAGTATGAGGTGGGTGGGCTTCTCGTCGGCCGCGGCCCATCCCTCCTCCAGCACGGGCACGTTCTTGCCCCGGCTGTTCAGGGCGTAGTAGGTGCGCTCGCCCGTGACCAGGCCCATCCACTCGCGGTAGAAGGGCTCCTGGCGTATGTCGCCGTAGTGGATGGGGTACTCCTTTCCCTCCACCCATCCGTTGGAGCTCTGGCTGAAGCGCATCCTCATGGTGCCCACGCGCAGGGCGTGTATGTTGCCCTCGGCGTCCTCCCACCGCTTCTGCAGCAGGCACACGCACTCGCCCATGTCGCGGCCCGGTATGGTGCGCGTCTTGCTGAATCCGGTCTCCTTGATGCGCGAGTCGGCTCCGGCGGCGGTGTACTTGTAGTCGAACTTCAGGGCCCGCGGCCGGCGTGTGAAGGGTATGCCCACGTTGATCTTCGACATGGGGTTCTTCGAGCTGGTTATGGGCTCCAGCATGGTGCCCAGGTATAGGCTTCCGGCGGCCAGGACGCTGATGTTGACGATGCCCACGGCCTTGCACTTTACGATGTGGGTGCTGAGCTTGGCGCATCGCCCGCCATTGTGCGTGTCGGGGTAGACGCTGATGTTCGTCTTCACCACGCCGGCCACCTTGGCATACACATTGCTGTTGGCCCACGGCGAACCGCCCTGGTTGGTGAAGGCCCGCGCGCCGTCGAAGGTGCCCTCGGGCCCTACCTCGTAGAGGGTCTGCGTATTGCCCCCCACCAGCAAACTCTCCTTGATTGAGCGCGTTATCCACTGCTCAAAGTCGGCATACCGGAACATTTCCTCCTCAGCCCTCAGCCACATGGCGGGCACGGAGGCAAGCAAGCATAAAACAATCTTCTTCATCTCTACTTCATCACTTATACATTATATAATATATATATACAGAACTCTCTCACTTTAAACCTTACGCTCGGCTTTGCCGCTTGGCTTGTCCAAGAACCTTAAACCTTGAACGCCCGAAGGGCCTTTCAGAACGCCTCGTTGATGCTGAACTCGAAGCCGGGCTTGTTCTTCGTCAGCCCGAAGTCGAGCCGTATGTTCACCCGCCGCTTGAACTCCCAGCGGATGCCCGTTCCCACGGATGGCAGTATCTCGTTCATATAGACGTGCCTACGGTCGTGGAACACGTTGGCAGCGCCGGCCCACACCACACATCCGAAGCGTCCCCAGAGGTGCTGGCGCAGCTCCACCTGGCCCTCCAGTATGTTGCGGTCGCGGTAACGGCCCTCGTAGTAGCCGCGCATACGTCCGTTGCCTCCCACCAGGGAGAGCATCGTCCAGGGCACCGGCCCGCCGTAGTTGAACAGGCCGTGCAGGTCCATGGCCAGGATGCCGCCCCTCCACACCTGGCGGTAGGAACGGCACGTCAGCTCCGTAGCATTGAACCAGTAGGCATTCATGAACTTGGGGAAGACCAGCTGCTCCAGCCGTATGAAGTTTCCGCGGTAGGCATTCAGCGCAAAGTCGCGGCTGTCGTACTGCACCGCAATGCCCAGGCCCGTCGACGTAATGTCGGGGTCCTGCCCCAGCAGGTACTCCGGCCTCCTCACCTTGAACGAATGGCAGTACTGGAAGCGCATCTCGGGCCCCACGTAGAAGCTGGGAGCCAGGCGGAAGAGGTAGTTGGGCTTGAAGCTCACCCGTATCTGGTGATAGCGGCTCTTGTTCTCATTGCGCACCCCGTTGCGGTAGCCTATGCCCCAGAAGTCGGTGGGCAGGTTCTCCACATACAGCTCGTAGTCCCATCGCTGGCGGTCGGCCTTCATGTAGTTGTGCCCCTCCAGGCTGAGCTTCAGCATGCCCGTCACGCTGGCATTGAAGAAGAGGTTCACGCTGCTCTGCGGCAGCAAGAGGTCGGCGCGGTCCCACCGGTATAGCCCCGTCAGCCCGCCGCCCAGGGCAAAGCTGGTGGTGGATTTGTAGGTAGGCCCGCAGATGAAGCTGCAGTCGAACGGACGCCCCGACTCGCGGTTAGCATTCTTCAGGTAGTCCATCAGCCACCCCACCGGACGCATTATCCCGCGATGGAAAACATCCCCGTCCGCCGACGGGAACGGTTCCTCCGGCCTGTCCGCAGCATACGTCGCAGCCAGCGGAAAGATGGCCAAAACTATGAGCAACCAGTATTTCACGGCTGCAAAGGTACTCATTTTTTGCCGAATACTTGCACAAAATGCAAATAATCCATACTTTTGTACCCCCAAAGGATAAAAAAAGGATGGATAAGAACACAAATATCAAGCCGGAAGTTGACATGAGAATACTGGAGCTCCTGTCGCAGACCTATCCCGACTCGGAAAGCGCCAGCACCGAAATCATCAACCTGGAAGCCATCATGAACCTGCCCAAGGGCACCGAGCACTTCGTGGCCGACATACACGGCGAGCACGAAGCCTTCCTGCACATACTGCGCAATGCCAGCGGCAACATCAAGCGCAAGGTGACCGAACTGTTCAGTCAGACGCTCACCCGGCAGGACATACGCTCGCTCTGCACACTCATCTACTACCCCGAGCAGCGGCTGCAGATGCTCAAGGCCAGCGACGAAGACCTCTCGGAATGGTACAGCCTGACGTTGCTCAGGCTGGTGCAGGTGCTGCAGAGCGTCAGCAGCAAATATACCCGCTCGAAGGTGCGCAAGGCTCTGCCACAGCAATATGCCTACATTATAGAGGAACTGCTGCACGAGAGCCCCGGCGACGATGACAAGGAGGCCTACTTCCGCCGCATACTGGAAACCATCGTGCAGACGGGCCAGAGCCAGCACTTCATCACGGCCCTGTGCCAGGTCATACAGCGCCTGAGCATAGACCGCCTGCACATCCTGGGCGACATATTCGACCGCGGACCGGGCGCACACATCATCATGGACTACCTGCTGACGCGCCACAGCTTCGACATTCAGTGGGGCAACCACGATGCCCTCTGGATGGGAGCGGCGGCCGGCAACGACTGCTGCATAGCCAATGTGCTGCGCCTTTCACTGCGCTTCGCCAACATGGCCACCCTGCAGGACGGCTATGGCATCAACCTGCTGCCGCTGGCCACCTTTGCCATGGAGACCTATGCCGACGACCCCTGCCAGTGCTTCATGCCCCTCGTGCAGACCCAGGAGAACCAGGCCGATGCCAAGAGCCTGCGCCTGCTGGCACAGATGCACAAGGCCATCAGCATCATACAGTTCAAGCTGGAGTACCACATGCGCCAGTCACACCCCGAATGGGTGATGAACGAGCCTGGCACCCTGGAGCACATCGATGCGGAGCGCTGCCTCTACCGCCTAGATGGAAAGGAGTATGCGCTACGCGACAGCCGCTTCCCCACCGTGCGGCCCGACGACCCATACCGCCTGACAGCAGAAGAGGAGGAGCTGGTGGCCAGCCTGCGCCACAGCTTCCGCATATCGGAGAAGCTGCAGCGCCACGTGCAGTGCCTGCTCGACCACGGCAGCCTCTATGGCATATACAACTCCAACCTGCTCTTCCATGCGTCCGTACCGATGAATGCCGACGGCAGCCTGCGCCAGGTGACGGTGCTGGGCCAACGGTGCATGGGGCATCAGCTCATGCAGAGAGCCGAATACGTCATCCGCCGCGCCTTCCAGCCCGATGCGCCCCGCGAGGAACGCCACCAGGCACGAGACTATTTCTGGTACCTGTGGTGCGGCCCCGACAGCCCGCTCTTCGACAAGAGCGGCATGCGCACGTTTGAACGCTACTTCCTCACCGAGAAAAGCCTGCAGCACGAAGAGAAGGGCGCATACTACCAGCTGCGCAACGACCCGAAGGTCTGCGCCTGGCTGCTCGACGAGTTCCAGGTCACAGGTCACCACCGGCATATCATAAACGGACATGTTCCCGTGCATGTTGCCGAGGGCGAATCGCCAATCCGTGCCGACGGCATGCTCATGGTCATCGACGGCGGTTTCTCAAAAGGCTATCATGAAACAACGGGCATAGCCGGCTATACGCTCGTCTATCACAGTCGCGGCTTCGAGCTCATACAGCACGAGCCGTTTACCAGCACGGCCCAGGCCATAGAGAACGAAACCGACATCATCTCGAGCAAGCAGATTGTGGAACTGCGAGGCCACAGGCTGCGCGTACGGGAGACGGACATAGGCCGCAGCCTTCAGCAGCAAGTCGACGAACTGCGCTGCCTGCTCTACGCCTACCAGCATGACATACTGAAAGAACGGAAGCGCTGAGTTATAATATAGTATAGGATTCAGGGCTGCAAGGTGGGGGGGGGGAGACCACTCTCCCTCTGCCTCTCTTCTTGCCCTCGTTGCTCATGCCTGCGGGCATGGGTGCATCGTGCACTAATAGGATTTCTTGAACTGACGGTCTATTTCGCGGCGGTCGTCCTTGGCTTTCATCGTCTCGCGCTTGTCATACTCCTTCTTACCGCGAACGATGTGAATGTCCAGCTTGGCCAGTCCGCGCTCATCAATGAAGAGCAAGACGGGTACTATGCTGAAGCCCGGCACCTTTACCGCCTGTTCAAGCTTGCGTATCTCCCTGCGGTTCAGAAGCAGTTTGCGGTCGCGCCGCTCGATATGATTATTGTATGAGCCCTGCATGTAGTGAGCGATATACATGTTTTTCACCCACACCTCGCCGTGCAGTATAATACAATATGTATCCACCAGACTGGCTTTGCCCGCCCGTACGCTCTTTATTTCCGTTCCGGTAAGCACAAGGCCGGCCGTGAACTTGTCAAGCAGGAAGTAGTCGAACTCGGCGCGCTTGTTCTTTATATTTATTGTAGCCCCCTTGTTTGGGATAAGAGACTTTGCCATTATATAAATGCTAATAAGTTGATAACCACTTACAATATATATATGTATGATATAAATGTTACTTCAAGACCGTTGCAAAAGCATCAATATGCTCGTCGACGTAGCGTGCCACAGCCTCAGTGAAGCCTTCCTCCTGGGTGACGAACTCGTCGTCCAGGTCATCAAAGTCGGGGTACTGCTCATACAGGGCCATGAACTCATCGTCGGTGCAGTCTTGCTCAATAGCCTGGGCACACTCTTCATACAGCTTGCGCCCTTTGTAAATCAGTTTCGTCAGGTCATTCAGTCCCCACAGCCTCATGGCCTTGGCAAAGGGGTTCAGGAAGATGAAACCGCCATAGCCGTTATGAATCAGCTGTATGAAGCCGCCCGACATTACCTCGTCGCGCAGGATGACATAGGCCAGCAGCGTTATCTGCTCGCTGTTGAGCTGCTGCATGGAGCCGGCATCCAAATGCCCTCCAACAGCTTCCATGATGCGGTTGTAGAACAGCATGACAAAGTCGTCCATTCCGCCGGCAGCCGCCACCTTGATATCGCTCTCTTTTATCTGAATCTCCATAATTAGATATAAAATGTGCTTGCAAAGATACACAGATACAAGCGATAAGCAAAATAAAAGCCAATCAAAATATGCTTATTTGGAATGAAAGTGCACTCTGCCAAGTCTGTGAGGGGATATATTGACGAAAAATAGGCGTTACGGGAAAAAACTTGCATAAATCGTTGCCCATCTACTCAAAAATGACTAACTTTGCCATCGTTTTTAAAAACAATAAAACCCAAAACATATTGATTTTATAAATTATGGTTTATTCACACGAAGTACAAAACATGTGTTGCGTGGCTAAAGGCCCCAATCATGGTCCTGCACCGATTCCCGAAGAGGGCAAGTGGGTTCAGGCAAAAGAAATCAAGGACATCAGCGGTCTTACCCACGGTGTGGGATGGTGCGCTCCGCAGCAGGGAGCCTGCAAGCTGACGCTGAACGTCAAGGACGGTATCATTGAGGAATGTCTCGTAGAGACCATCGGATGCTCGGGCATGACCCACTCTGCTGCCATGGCCAGCGAGATATTGCCGGGCAAGACGCTGCTCGAGGCACTGAATACCGACCTGGTTTGCGACGCTATCAACACCGCCATGCGCGAGCTCTTCCTGCAGATCGTCTACGGACGTACGCAGAGTGCCTTCAGCGAGGGCGGACTGATGATTGGTGCAGGGCTTGAAGACCTGGGCAAGGGACTCATCTCCCAGACCGGTACCCTCTATGGCACCAAGGTGAAGGGCACACGCTACCTGCAGCTCACCGAGGGCTACATCACCAAGATGTTCCTCGACGAGGACAACCAGGCCTGCGGCTACGAGTTCGTTCATATGGGCAAGCTCATGGACGCCCTGAAGAAGGGCGTGCCTGCCGACGAGGCCCTGAAGAGTGTTACTGGCACCTACGGACGCACGAAGCCCGAGGACGGTGCCGTGAAGTGTATTGACCCACGTAAAGAATAATATATAGTTATGATAAGAGAAGTAAAATTTGAATCTCAAGATCGTCGTATCAAGCAGATTCTTGCATGCCTGAACGCTCACGGCATCGCTTCCATCGAGGAGGCCAACCAGATTTGTGAGGACGCAGGGCTCGATCCCTACCAGACCTGCGAAGAGACACAGATGATTTGTTTCGAGAACGCCAAGTGGGCATACGTGGTGGGCACCGCCATAGCCCTGAAGGAGAAGGCTCCCAATGCAGTGAAGGCAGCCGAGTACATCGGCGAGGGACTGCAGAGCTTCTGCATACCCGGTTCCGTTGCCGACGACCGCAAGGTGGGCATCGGGCACGGCGAACTGGCTGCACGCCTGCTCTCGCCCGAGACCAAGTGCTTTGCCTTCCTGGCCGGACATGAGTCGTTCGCCGCTGCCGAGGGCGCTATCAAGATTGCACAGATGGCCAACAAGTCGAGGCCAGCCGACAAGCCCCTGCGCTGCATACTGAACGGACTGGGCAAGGACGCTGCCATGATTATCAGCCGCATCAACGGCTTCACCTACGTGCAGACGAAGTTCGACTACTACACGGGCGAGCTGAAGGTGGTGAAGACCATTCCCTACTCGAAGGGTCCGCGCGCTGCAGTGAACTGCTACGGCGCCGATGACGTGCGCGAGGGCGTGGCTATACTGTGGAAGGAGGACGTTGACGTCTCCATCACCGGCAACAGCACGAACCCCACGCGATTCCAGCACCCCGTGGCCGGTACGTACAAGAAGGAGCGCATCCGCGCCGGCAAGCCTTACTTCAGCGTGGCCAGCGGCGGCGGCACGGGACGCACACTGCACCCCGACAACATGGCTGCCGGACCTGCCTCGTACGGCATGACCGACACCCTGGGCCGCATGCATTCCGACGCTCAGTTCGCCGGTTCCAGCTCGGTGCCTGCCCACGTTGAGATGATGGGCTTCCTGGGCATTGGCAACAACCCGATGGTGGGATGCTCCGTGGCCTGCGCCGTGAACGTTGACCTGGCCCTGAACAAGAAATAACCTTATCCTTACTAATCGTACTCTGTGTCTCCCGGCTTTTCCATGCAGAGAAGGTCGGGAGACACGTTTAATAGAGAGAGGCCCCGTGCCTCATAATTTTCCTTTTTAACTTATGAACGAGAACGAATACAGAGACACATTGCCCGACAATGCCTTCACCGAGCTGAAGGCGGGCGAGGAGTACACACCGCTGATGCCGGCCGAGAGTAATCCGCGCGAGGTGAACGCCTGGAGCGTGGGGTGGGGCATACTGATGGCCGTAATCTTCAGTGCCGCCGCGGCCTACCTGGGCCTGAAGGTGGGACAGGTCTTCGAGGCCGCCATACCCATCACCATCATCGCCGTGGGCGTGAGCAGTGCCACCAAGCGGCGCAACGCCCTGGGCGAGAACGTAATGATACAGAGCATAGGCGCCTGCAGCGGCGTCATCGTGGCCGGAGCCATCTTCACACTGCCTGCCCTGTACATCCTGCAGGCCAAGTACCCCGAGATGACGGTCAACTTCATGGAGGTCTTCCTCGCCAGCCTGCTGGGCGGCATACTGGGCATACTGCTGCTCATTCCCTTCCGAAAATACTTCGTGAAGGACATGCACGGGCGCTATCCCTTCCCCGAGGCCACGGCCAGCACGCAGGTGCTGGTGAGCGGCTCGAAGGGCGGCGACCAGGCCAGGCCCCTGCTCGTTGCCGGGCTGATAGGCGGGCTGTACGACTTCGTGGTGGCCACCTTCGGCCTGTGGAACGAGAATTTCACCAGCCGCGCCCTGCTCTGGGGCGACGCCCTGGCCGAGAAGGCCAAGCTGGTGCTGAAGATTAACACCGGCGCCGCCGTGCTGGGCATGGGCTACATTGTGGGCCTGAAGTACGCCTTCATCATCTGCTGCGGCTCGGCCCTCGTGTGGTGGCTCATCGTGCCGGGCATAGCCCTGCTGTTCCCGGCGCTGGAGATTGAGCCGGGCCTCCAGGCCGCCGCCGCCTCGCCCGAGGACCTGTTCCGCTACGCCAAGAGCATTGGCATAGGCGGCATTGCCATGGCCGGCATCATCGGCATCGCGAAGAGCTGGAAGCTCATCACCGGGGCCGTCCGCCTGGCCGCCGGAGAAATGGGGGGCAAGAAGCAGCAGTCCGCGGACGTGGAGCGCACGCAGCGGGACATCTCCATGCGCTGGATTACCTTCGGCATCCTGATGGCCGTCGTGGCCACCACGCTCTTCTTCTACCTCGACGTGATGCGGGGCAACGTGCTCTTCACCCTGGTGGCCATACTGGTGGTAGCCGTCATAACCTTCCTGTTCACCACCGTGGCGGCCAATGCCATAGCCATTGTGGGCACGAACCCCGTGAGCGGCATGACCCTGATGACGCTCATCCTGGCCTCCGTCATCATGGTGGCCGTGGGCCTGAGCGGCACCAGCGGCATGGTGGCCGCCCTCATCATGGGGGGCGTCGTCTGCACGGCGCTGAGCATGGCCGGCGGCTTCATCACCGACCTGAAGATTGGCTACTGGCTGGGCTCCACGCCCAGGAAGCAGGAGACGTGGAAGTTCCTGGGCACCCTGGTGAGCGCTGCCACCGTGGCCGGCGTTATCATGATTCTGAATAAGACGTACGGCTTCACCGACGGCCGCCTGGCCGCCCCGCAGGCCAACGCCATGGCTGCCGTCATCGAGCCGCTCATGAGCGGTAGCGGCGCCCCGTGGCTGCTCTACGGCATCGGCGCCGTCATTGCCCTGGTGCTGAATGCCTTCGGCGTGTCGGCCCTGGCCTTCGCCCTGGGCATGTTCATACCCTTGCAGCTCAACCTGCCCCTGCTGGTGGGCGGGGCCATAAACTGGTTCGTGACGACGCGCAGCCGGGACAAGGCCCTGAATGCCCGGCGCGGAGAGCGCGGCACCCTGCTGGCCAGCGGCTTCATCGCCGGCGGAGCCCTGATGGGCGTGGTCAGCGCGGCCCTGGCCCGCTTCGGCGTGGCCTTCGACTTCCAGGCATGGTGGGCCAACTACCTGAGCGAGCTGCTCAGCCTGGGCATGTACTGCATCCTTATTATATATATGGTAAGGGCGTCGATGAGCGCCCAGAGGTAGAAAGCCCGAAAGCACCGGCCCCCGTGAGGAGGAGGATAGTAAAGCAGGCGAGGCCAACGCGGCCTCGCCTGCTTTGCTATTGCTTCGGCTTGACGCGCCTGGCCTTGCCGTCGATGATGAGCTGCAGGCCCTTGCCTCGGCCATAGTGGCGGCCCGTGCGGTCGTAGATGACGTCCACGCGGTGGCCGGCCAGGCTTACGTCCATCAGGGCAAACCAGTCCCAGTAGCCCTGCGGCAGCAACGGGTTGAGGCTGATGCGGCCACGCTCATCCACGTGCAGACCGACGAGGTCGGCTATGATGTTATCCACGAAGGTGGAGTGGTTGTAGTCCTTTCCGCGGTCGGGGATGACGTCGCCGCGCTGCTTCAGCAGGGTGCGTGCAATCCAGTCGCCGGTGTAGGGATTCAGGTTCTCGTCGATGAAGCACTGCTGCCCCATGCGGTGCGAGCGGCTGTAGGTCTGCAGCACCTCCATGAAGCCCTCGCGGGTCAGTACGTCCTCGCCAAAGCGGTTCAGCGAGCGGGCCATGCCCTTCAGCGTCTGGCACGTGGCGTAGGGCCAGCTGGGTCCGTTCCACTGGCACTCGTGCCCCTTGTAGGCCACCTCGAACTGCGGGTGGCGCTGCTCGGCCGTGGTGGGTCCGTAGGGGGCCTTGAAGCCCTGCGGGTCGAAGAGCTGCTCCCATGCCACCAGCTTGTCCCTGTCGGCCAGGCCGTATATGAAAGGCAGGTAGCCCAGCTCCTCGCGCACGCCGGCCGTCTTCATCTCCTTATTAAAGCGGGGCACCACCTCGTAGAACTGGGCCTCGGGGTCCCACAGATACTTATCCACCAGCTGCTTCAGCTCCTGGGCCTTGGCCTCGTACAGGGCGGCATCGTCCATCCTGCCGCGCTGGCGGGCCATGCGGGCCAGCGTCTTGGCCTCGCCATACATATAACTATTAATGGTGGGTCGGTAGCCCGAGTGGTCGCCGGCCTGGTAGCCCGATATGGAGCACTCGCCGCCGTCCCATCCGTCTATCTGCCAGAAAAGGCCCGTCGTGTCGCGCCTCTCCTTCTCCCATCCGGCGTAGTTCTCCTTCAGCTTGTCGTAGAGCGTATCCTGCAGGGCCTGGTTGGGATGCACGAGCATGTAGTTCCACATGGCCTCGGCAGCCGGGAAGGTGTAGGCACGCACTGAGCCTCCGCCGTAGAACCAGAAGCGGGCATAGTCGTCGAGGTAGCGGTGGTCGCGCAGCCAACGGCCCTCGTAGAAGTGGTGCGAGGCCGGGCAGTTGATGCTGTTGTGCTTGCCCGACCATCCCACCTTGGGCAGGAACTCGGTGATGATGAATCCGTCGGGCGTCTGCTTCACGTGCTTGCGGTATGTCCACCAGCGGAAGTAGTAGGTGCGCTCCAGCTCCTTGTCGGGACAGTCGAAGAGGGGGATGTTGGCCTTCAGGAAGTCGGCGGCCTGGTCATTGGGTATGTACTGGCGGTATGTCTCGTGGTCGTGGCTGTTGAAGTCGGCCACGTATGCCGACACGAGCGACGTATCGGGCAGTGCCGCCGTAGGCTCGTCGGCCAGCAGGTCGTCGCCCTGGTGCGTGACCAGCCCCACGAACTCGCTGCTGGCGCGGCGCCCGTTGTACCATAGCATCCAGCGGTGGTTCTTGCGGTCGTGGTACACCGTGGGCTTGTAGCAGGCATTGGCATCCCACGAGCCGGGCGTGGGCTCCACCAGCGGGTTGGCCCCCAGGCGGTGCCAGCGCGTAATGCCGTCGGGCGACACGGCCGCCCCTATGCGGGCCGTATGGATATCCGAGTAACCGATATAGAACATAATGAAGCGTCCGCCGGGCAGGCGGTGAACCTCCTGTCCCCCTACCCTGTCGCAGTCCCAGTCGCCCGGTCCGCCCTTACCGAAGATAGGGTTCAGGGGCGAGCGCTCCCAGTGTATGCCGTCCTTCGACTCGGCATAGCACTCCACGTTGGGCTCGTACGTCTCACCGCTCGAGTACCACATGCGCAGCACCTGGCGCTCCTCGTCGTACATCACGTAGGGGCACATCACCGAGCAGCCCTCGTACTGCATCTCGGGCTTCAGCACGGGTTCCCTCTGCACACGGCGGAAGTTGACGCCGTCGTCCGAAACGGCATAGCCAATGCTGCTGATGCCCTGTGCGTGACCGGCGGGGAATACCTGGCCCGTGTACCACATGTGGTACTGACCCTTCCAGTAAATCGTAGTAGAGCGGTTCACCAGGTCCTCCCACCCGCTGGTGGAGTCGCACTTCAGTACAATCTGCGGCTCGGTCCACGTTATGCCGTCCTGGCTCCTGGAGAGGGCAATGGACTTCCTGGGCCGCCAGGAGAAGTACATGTTCAGCGGGGCCTGGCCCTCGGCAATCACGTTGGCATCGAAACACGTGCCCAACTCAGGACTCCCCAGCACGGGGCCGCCATCATACTTTACCCATCCGCCGTGCGCCGATACGTTCCGCGCCACGCCTTTGCCCACAGGCGCCATCGCCAGCACCGTAAGCAGTAAAAATAGAGATTTCTTCATATACATGACTACTTTAATTGTCGTTTTCATCGGTTCTTGGCCGCAAAGTTAGCAAATTTCGCGGATTTATTCAAGATTTTCTTGCCTATTTACTTTCTTATTTGTACTTTTGCGCCGCCGTTACGAGTTAGCGGCAATATTTCAAACCTATAAACAAAGTTTAATTAAATTATGGCAACAAAAATTAGATTGCAGCGTCACGGTCGCAAAGGCTATGCCTTCTACACCATCGTGATCGCTGATGTAAGAGCTCCACGAGATGGTAAGTTTACAGAGAAGATTGGTACTTACAACCCCAACACCAATCCTGCCACTGTAGATTTGAAATTCGACCGTGCTCTTTATTGGGTAGAGGTAGGCGCAGAGCCCACCGACACGGTTCGTAACATTCTGTCTAAGGAAGGTGTTTATCTGATGAAGCACCTGCGTGGTGGTGTAAAGAAGGGCGCTTTTGACGAGGCCGCCGCTGAGGCTAAGTTCTCGGCTTGGAAGGCTGACAAGCAGAAGGGTCTACAGGCTATTGAGGCAAAGAAGGCCGCCGACAAGAAGGCTGCTGACGCAGTTCGTCTGGCTGCTGAGAAGAAGACCAACGAAGAGATCGCTAAGAAGGTAGCCGAGAAGAAGGCTGCCGAAGCTGCTGCAAAGGCTGAAGCCGAAGCCGCTGCCCGCGCAGAGGGACAGGCTGCTGAGAATGCAGAGGCTGCAGTGAGTGAACAAACCGAAACTCCCGCAGAAGCTTAAACACAATCACAAACCATTATTTCAATTAGACTTTTTCCAAACAAACAAGCATGAAGGGTGCTACCGTGAGGCAGCGCCCTTTATAATTTAAGGTTTAAAGTTTAAGGTTCAAAGTTCTTGGACAAGCCAAGCGTAGGCCAAAGGCCGTCCGATTACTTCGACAAGCGAAGCGGCAGAGCCGAGCGCAAAGTTCAAAGTTTTTACGAGTCACCGCGGAGGGCACTGATAGTCTATCACCCGGCGGATGGCACGCTGGCAGACGGGACAGAAGACGGGAGCCTCGTTAATCTTCATCCGGCACTCCTGAGCAGGTCGGTACACGCCACGAGACTGGTAGCCTCCGCCCTCATAGACGCCAACCTCCTCATATACGTTCTTTCCGCTGGGCGGCGTGGGCACGGGCTGCCGGCGCGGCATCATGTCGGCCCACTTGCCGGCAAAGTCCACCAGCGTAGTCAGGTTGGGCTCCCAGGGCTCGGTATCGGCCGGATACATCGTCTCGTACTGGTCATCATAATAATATTCGTCGGCCAGGCCGGCAAAGCTGTGTCCGAACTCGTGTACCACCACGGGGCGGCTCTTGCTGTTGTGCGCCGCGCTGAGCAGATAGCTGTTGTATATGCCTCCCCCGCCGTAGTTGTCGGTGTTGGCCAGGATGATGATGTGCTCGTAGGGCACGGTGGCCAGCACGTCGTGCAGCCGCTTTAGGCGCAGGGTGGTCAGGTAGCGCTCGCTGTAGAACGTGTCGAAGCTGCTGCCCAGCACCGTCTGGTGCCACTCGCCGCGATGCGGAATGCTCACCCCACCCTCCTGCGAAGGCACATTGACGGCAATGAAGTTGAAGCGGCCGGCCATGGAGCGAAACGGTTCGTGCGACAGGATGGCCTCAATGCTCTCCTCGCAGTCGGCGCGGAACGTCTCCATCTCACCCGCCCCATAGCCCTCGGCCACGAAGGCCACATCTATGCGTTCCCTGCTGTCGCCCGTGCGGCGCAAGTAGTTCCAGTATGAGCCGGGCCAGGCATTCAGGGGACGAATCAGAATGTCCGCCGGGTCGATGCGGTGCGTCAGTCGACTGGTCTCCCTGCGATGCGTATCGGAGAGTGTGAGGGTGACATTGACCGGGAAGCGGGGCATGGGAATCAGGAAGACGTTCTCGAACGAGCGCCACAGCCGTGTGGCCTCCTCGGTGCTCTGCCATTCCTGGAAGAGGGTGCTAAAGGAGTGGCGGTAGAGCGTGTCGCGCCCCAGCGTGTCGGTCACCGTAATCTGTCCGTTTCCCCCGAGCAACAGGCGGTCCATGTTGGTGCGCCGCCCGAACCATCCGTGGGAATAGCTCATTTGGTCCACGCTGATGACCTGCTGCCGGTTATTACCGCTGAAGATGTAGTCGATACGCAGCGTGCTGTCGCGGAAGCAGGCCTCGAAGCTGCGTGCGCCGATGCCTTGCGGCACGGCAAGGCTCAGTATCAGGATAAGAAAGAATGTCTTCATGACTTTACACTCTGTCCCTTCATTCAGTCTATGGCTAAGGCCAGTGACTCGGCCGGTACATTCTTTGGCAGGGTCACCGTCACCCGTCCGTCCACGATGCTGTATTTCAACCGCTTGCCGGTTGACAGCAGGGTGATTCTGTGCTTTGGCAAGTTCTGGCCCCAGGTGAGCGTCTGCGGCATGTCGGTGCCTTCCTGATGGCGGTATATGGCATAGAGGCGGCCGCCCTCCTTGGCCTTGGTGAACCAGATGTCGCCCTCGTTATAGTGGGGTGTAATGGTGGTGGCGTAGATAGCTTCTCCGTTGGCCTTGAGCCACTTGCCAACCTCCCTCAGCCGCTCCACGGCGCCATCCTCAATGAGTCCTCCGGCAGTGGGCCCCACGCCGAGCACCAGGTTTCCGCCCTTGGCCACAATCTCGATGAGCATGCCCACGACCTGTGCGGCGCTCCTGAAGCTCGGATTCGGCACCCATCCCCATGCGCCCGTCAGGGTAATGCAGCTCTCCCACGGGAAGTCAAGCTGAGTGGCGGGGATGGTATTCTCGGGCGTCTGGTAGTTCTCGTAGGGACCGTGAATGGTGCGGTCCACGATGAGTATGCCGGGCTGCAGGCTGCGTGCCATTCGGGCTATGGCCGGCATGTCGATGTCCTGCCCCTGGTTATTCTTGTTCACCCATCCGCCGTCGAGCCACAAGATGTCCACCTGGCCATATCGTGACAGAATCTCGCGTATCTGCCGCTGCGTAAAGTCCTTGAAGCGCGCCCATCTGTGGGGAAACTTCTCAACGGAATAGTTCACGTTGCGCCCCTTCTTGCCATATACGTCCCACCAGTAGTCCTGCGAGTGCCAGTCGGGTTTCGAGAAGTAGGTGCCCACGCTGAATCCGCGTTGGCGGTAGGCCTCCAGCACATGCTTGAGCACATCGCGGCGCTCGTCGCCAGCGAAGGCGTGGCGGGCAATGGTGAAGTCCGTCTCCTTGGAGTCGAACATGCAGAACCCATCGTGATGCTTCGTGGTGAACAGCATATACTTCATTCCGGCCTCGCTGCATACCTGGGCCCACTGCGCAGGATTGAAGTCGCGAGGGCAGAACTCCTCGGCCAGGCCATTATACCAGTCAATGTATTGCTGGTAGCTGCGGGTGGTGTCGCGCCTTATCCAGTCCTCGTCACAAATAGACCACGATTCAACGATACCCGGAACGGCATAGAGTCCCCAGTGGAGCAGCACGCCGAACTTCAGGTCCTGCCACGCCTTCAACTTCTTCACAACCAGTTCGTCGGTAGGCCATTCATAGGAACTCGAACGCTTGTGTACACCATTCTCCTGCGCCCAGCCCGTCAGGCTGAGCGTCATTGCAATAAGGGCAAAAAATCTCCTCATATTACTTTTTCATTATATTAGTTTGGACAATTATGGCGCAAAGATACAAAAAAAGAACGTATTTACTTTGCACTCTCAGAAAAAAGATTGTATCTTTGTGGCAGAAAACTATCTTTAAACGACCTAACGACATTATGAAAAAAGGATTACTAGTGATTTTGTGCTTTGTCGCGGTGACCATCGCGATGGCCGAGAACGTGTCGCCCCAGCAGGCGCTGGAGCATGCACGCAGTTTCATGCAGAGCCGCGAAGCCGACGGCTCCAGGCCAAGAAAGGCTCCCGCAAAGGGCGCGCTGCAAATGAAGATGGCGGGCCAGGAGAGCGGGCTCTACCTCTTCAACGTATCTGATGGCGAAGGATTCGTCATCGTAAGCAACGACGACCGCACGGCCCCCATCCTGGGCTATAGCGACTCGGGCAACATCGACCCGGCCCGCATGCCGGAGAACATGCGATGGTGGCTGCGCGAGTATGCCAACCAGATTGCGTGGATGAACCAGAACGGCATTACCGCCCCCGCCACCACCCGGGCTGCCGCACCCCGCCGTGCCCACTTAACCACGGCCATCGCTCCCCTGCTCACCACAACGTGGGACCAGGTCTGGCCCTACAACCTGCTCTGTCCCGAGTATTCTGCCGGCTACTACTGCGCCACCGGATGCGTGGCTACGGCTATGGCACAGGTGATGAAGCACTTCGGACATCCCGCCAAGCCGACGAAGGACATTGTCAGTTACACTCACTCTTATTTCGGCACAATGGGTCCCCTGACCAGCAGCGTCAACTTCGACTGGACCAACATGCTCAACCACTACGAAACCGATGAGGGCAAAAGCACCGACACGGATGCCCAGAAGACGGCCGTGGCCACGCTGATGAAGTACTGCGGCTACGCGCTCAAGATGGGATACTGGCAGTCCTCCGGCACCTCGACCAGCCTGGTGGCCACTGCGCTGAAGGAGTACTTCGACTATAATTCGACCACTACGCAATTCCTCTCGCGCAGCTTCTATTCCTACGAGACGTGGCGGGACATTATCTATCATGAGCTGAGCTTGAACCGCCCTGTTGTCTATGGCGGCGCGGCAGCAGATAACGGTCACGCCTTCGTCTGCGACGGATATAAATATGAGAGCAGTACGGATCTCTTCCACATCAACTGGGGCTGGAGTGGCGGCAGCGACGGCTACTTCCTGCTCTCCGTGCTCAACCCCTCCGAGCAGGGCACCGGCGGCAGCCCCACAGCCAGCGCCTACACCTTCGGACAGGAAGCCATCATCGGCATTCAGCCCTCAACGATGTCAGGCGACGTGCTCCCTGCAGCCAAGACGCCCGCCACCATGAACCTGACCGTAAACAGCATCGCGGTCTCCCACCCCACCATCGCGCTGGGCGAGAGCGTGGACGTTACGCTGAACGTCACTAACAATGGCTCAGATTATGACGGCGACCTTTATGTGATAAACAATTCTGGGGCTCAACTCATCGGCAAGACCGTGCAGATACCATCCGGAGCGACGCAGAACTGCGTTATCACCTACACCCCGACTGAAGCAAAAGCCTACACATTAAGTTATGGTTTCCCACTGAAAGGAGGAGGATACGGTTACCCATCTCCCATTACCATGACGGTCGGACTCACCGTAGAGGCGGCCACGCCCACGGCCTTGGCCACGACGGCGCTCACCTCGCAGTCGGCCACGCTGAACTGGACGCAGGCCGGCACGGCCACCAAGTGGAACCTGCGATACAGGCCTGTGAGCGTGGAGAAATTCAATGGCAGCTCATTGCCCACAGAATGGAGCACAATGGAATGGGATACTAACCCTAAAAATTGGGAGATGTCCACAGGAACAGGCATTGGCGGAAGCAACTGCGTTGCATCGGCCAGTTATCTTGCAGGAACAGACTTAAACCCGGATAATGGCCTGGCGACTCCCGTAATCAAGCTGGGTGGTTCCATATCCTTCTACGCCTGGGGCAAGGATGAGACCTTTCAGATTTGGATTTCTACCGGCGGTTCCATAACAACGCATTTTTCTGAGATTACCACTACCGAGACGCCTAAAAGATACGACTTCGACTTAAGCGGATACAGCGGAGACGGAAAAGTTATAATCGACCATTGCAATAGTGGGGGCAAGTCTTCCGAGTCGTGGCTCTACGTGGACAATATTTCCATCATGCAACCTGGCATCAGCGCCTCATGGACCACAATGAGCGACATCGCCGCAAGGCCCTACACGCTGGGCGGGCTCACGGCCAACACGGATTATGAGGTCCAGCTGCAGGCTGCGTTCAACGACGGCGGAAACTGGAGCGAGGGCATTGCCTTCACCACCCCATACGGCCTGGCCGACAACGACCTTGCCCTGGGCACCAAGAACACCGATGTGGTGAGCACGCTGAACGGGCAGGCGGTTGACATCTGCCTGGACGGCCGTACGCTATACAAGGACGGCTACTGGAACACCCTGTGCCTGCCCTTCGACGTAACGATAGCCGGCAGTCCTCTGGCCGGCGGCGAGGCCAAGGTATTCGACGCGGCCGCCTCGGGATTCAGCGCCGGAAGCCGCCAGTTGACGCTGGCCTTCACCGATGCGCCGACCACTATTGATGCGGGCACGCCCTTCATCATCAAGTGGACGTCGGGCGCCGACTTGGTGAGCCCCATCTTCAGCGGCGTCACCATCAGCGATGCCACCAACGACGGCACCAGCGCCGACGGCAAGGTCACCTTTACGGGCCTCGTCAGCGCCCTGAACATAGCGGCCGACGACCTTGCCAAGCTCTTCCTGGGCAACGGCAACAAGTTGTATGCGCCCATGAGCGGCATCAAGTTCGGTGCCTGCCGAGCCTACTTCCAGCTTAACGGCATCACGATGAATCCGTCGGTGGGCGGCGGCGTGAAGGCCTTCGTGCTCGACTTCGGTGACGGCGGGGCCACCAGCATACAGCACATCGACGGCCTGCAGCAGGATGGACAGTCGCCCGGCTGGTACACCCTCGACGGCCGACGCATGGACGGCCAGCCCCAGCAGCGCGGCGTTTACATAAAGAACGGGCGCAAGGTGGTAATCAAGTAGCGAGGGCACGACGCATATATATATAATAATAATAATGTATATAGAAGGAATATTTTTAAACACAAGCAAGAAGAAGCATCATGGAAAAGAAGATATACCAGAAGCCTGCAATGCAGGTGATTGAACTACAGCAGCGCACCAGCGTGCTGACGTTGAGCGGCGACGTTGACAGCCTGAACGGCCTGACCAGCCCGTTCGGGTATCAAGGCATGGGCGATCCGTCGAATCCCCTGATCCTTATCAGGTAGAGCCCCGCGAAATTCAGGACTGAGCCCCATAATAGTACACATGAGCAAGCGTCGGCCCGCCATGCACTCCCCCAAAGGGGAGATGCGCGGCGGGCTGATTTTTCGATTACGATGGCCGATTGGGGGGCCGTCGTGGCCGGATTGGCGATTACGATGGCCCGATTGGGGGGTCACGATGGCCGCCAATTTATAAATAATGTAAAGTTTTTCGCCGGAATCCTTGGCCGGACGGAATATTCTTCGTAACTTTGCCGACGTTAAACGGTAAAATGCAACGGAATCTGACAACGTCATGACACGCCAGCTCCATCATACCACAGAGCATGTTCCGCAGGGCAGCAGCCCACGGACGCCGGATTGCGCCCCACGGACGGCGGAATTCGGACGGCGGCCGGAGCGAAGTAATCCGTTACCCCCCCCCCCATTTAACAAGCTATAAATCAGCAACTTACGAGCAGCGAGGATTTATTCTCAGCCCGTCGTGCACCGCGCCACAATGGCCGATGCATGACGGGCTGAGCACGTTTGTAGATATACCGACCGGCGAGAGTTACAAATAATTTCAATAACCCATTTAATACATTTAATTATGGAAAAGACAAAATTCATCAACGAGAACGAGAAGCGCAGCTACGAGCGCCCCAGCATGAGGGTGGTGGAGCTGCAGGGCGGAGTTGTTTTACAGAGCATGAGCGCGCAGACCACGGACATGACCATACAGCAGTACGTGATTGAGACGTGGTAGGCCACCCACCAGCCCGGCAACGAGAACAAAACGCATGAAAAGAGAAAACATGGAGTATGAACAAAGAATGAAAACAGTAAGTATTATGAAACAGATGAAGAATATCCTGGGCAGCAGGCTCATGACCGCCGCTGCCATGACCCTGGGCCTGGCCATGACGGCCTGCCAGAGCGACAACGAAGTGGCCGACTCACCGCAGACCGGCGCCAAGGGCACACCGTGCGAGGTGCCTGCCACCATAGCCGCCGACACGCGCGCCACAACCATCACCGAGGCGGGAGGCACCATCAGCGACGTGAAAACCGTGTTCAACGCCACCGACATTATTTACGTAAAAAAGGCTACTACAGTCGACGACGGCTTTCTGAAGCCCACCACCGACGGAGCCGAGAGCACCACCCTGGCCGGCACGCTCAAGGAAACATACACCACGGGCAGCGGCATGCAACTGCTGATGAGCCCGACGGCCATAACCGACCTCGCCAACATCAAGTACGACGACCAGAACGGTACGAAGGCGAGCATGCTGGCCCACGACTATGCCATAGCCAGCGTAAGCATCAACCAGGTCAGCCCCACAATAAAGACCACCGGCGCAGCGTTCAAGCCCATGCAGGCCATGTTCCGCATGAAGCTGCAGCTGAAGGACGGCGACGCCGACTTTACATCCAGCGCCACCGACGCCACGCTGACCATCGATAACGACCACACACTCTACTATGGCTACAACTATACGACCGACACGTGGATGAACAACGACGGCATCATCACCTTCAAGGGCATCAACCTCAGCGCCAGCAACGGCGAGGTCTATCTGGCTCTGCCCGTCGGCAACGCCCACAGCTCCTCGTCGCGGTTCGACATCACCGTGACGGCCGGGGGCAAGACGTTCAGAGGATACAAGGACAAGGCCGGCAGCGGCTTCGTCAACGGCAATTTCTACAACATGAGCGGTACGCTGACGCTGAGCAGCAAGGTGATGCCCACCATGACCAACCACAGCGGCAATAAGCCGCGTTATAGTTCGGATCGCAGCATTTACTACTGGGATTCGACCACCGGGGCAGCCGATGTGACCATCGGCGGATCAAGCCTGGGCTACGGCTTCGATTTCGAAAGCGGCGGCCAGGTGACGCTAAGCATGGTGAACGCCAACACGAGCGGGGGCCCATCCAACTTCATCCGCGTCTTCAGTAGTGACCTGGAGGTGAACCTGGAGGGCGACAACTACCTCATCTGCCCAGGTGATGGTTACTGCATCTACAACGGGGATCATAATGTGATACTCGGCACCACCAGCACCACGCCGCTGAAGCTCGTACTGCGCAGCAAGGGCAATAGTAACTCAGGGAAGGGCTTCCATACAGCCACCCGCGTGGTGACCGCAACGGGCTGCACCGTGACGCCCCCTGCCGATGACGCCTATGTGGACAACGGCGACGGCACGTACACCTGGACGTGGACGGTAGTGAAGGATTAAGCCCACACCCCCCGGCAGGGAGCAACAACAACCCCGGCGGGGAGCAACAACAACCCCGGCAGGGAGCAACAATAACCCCGGCCGCGGCCCTCCACAGCGGAGGCCCGGCCGGGGGATATTTTTGCCCCCACGCAGGCGCCCCGAGGAGGCGGCCATGGAGGGCCAGAAATCGACGACCGTGGATTGAGGAAACGACGACCGTCGATTGATGAATCGACGACCGTCGATTTGAAAACGACGACCGTGGATTAGGAAACGACGAGCGAGAATGGGGGAAACGACGGGCGAGGATGAGGGAAACGACGGGCGTGGATTAGGAAAACGACGGGCGAGGAAGGTGGAAACGACGAGCGAGGATGAGGGAAACGACGGGCGCCGAGGCGACGAAAAATCATGACAAACAGGGAAGCCGCCAGGGTGAAAAGGGAAGCATTCGAGGGAAGAGGGGAAGCATTCGAGGGAAGAGGGGAAGCATTCGAGGGAAAACCGCGAAACGCCAACGGGAAAACCGGGAACGGCCAATGGCAGGCGACGAAACGGCCGACGGCAGGCGGCGAAACCGCCAACGGGAAAACCGCGAAACGGACGATGGCAGGCGGCGAGGCGGCCGACGGAAAACCGGAAACGGCCAATGGCAGGCGGCGAAACGCCAACGGCAGGCGGTAAGGCGGCAGACGGCAGGCGGCGAAACGCCAACGGAAAACCGCGAATCGGCCGATGCCGGGCGGCGAGGCGGGCACGGCGGGCGGATACGACGAGGGCGCCCCGGGAGACCGGAGCGCCCTCTGCAGGGGGCTCAGCGCCGCGGGCCGGCAGGGGGGGCGGCGCGGGGGGGATTATATCAGGTACTGGTTGCTGATGCTCTCGTTGTTCTCCACGCGGCGGATGGTCTCGGCAATGAGGTCGGCAATGGTGAGCTGCTTCACCTTGCTGCTCTGCTTGGTGTAGGGAATGCTGTCGGTGAAGACGATTTCCTGCAGTGCGCTGGCCTCGACGCGCTCGGTGGCGGGTCCGCTCATCACGCAGTGGCTGGCGATGGCGCGCACGCTGCGTGCGCCGTTCTCGCGCATCAGGTTGGCGGCCTTGGTGATGGTGCCGGCGGTATCGACAATGTCGTCGACGAGTATGACGTTGGCGTCGAATACGTCGCCGATTATCTGCATACTATCGACCTCGTTGGCCTTCTTGCGCGACTTGTTGCAGATGACCATGGGGCAGTCGAGGTACTTCGAGTAGGCCGATGCGCGCTTTGTGCCGCCGACGTCGGGCGCGGCGATGACGAGGTTCTCGAGGCCCAGGCTCTGTATGTAGGGCAGCATGACGCTGCTGGCATACAGGTGGTCGACGGGCACGTTGAAGAATCCCTGCTCCTGGTCGGCATGCAGGTCCATGGTGATAACGCGGTTGATGCCTGCCACGCTGAGCATGTCGGCCACCAGCTTGGCGGCGATGCTGACGCGGGGCTTGCTCTTGCGGTCCTGGCGTGCCCATCCGTAGTATGGAATTACTGCATTGACGGTTCGTGCCGATGCGCGCTTTGCTGCGTCGATCATGAGCAGCAGCTCCATGAGGTTGTCGGTGTTGGGGAATGTGCTCTGTATGAGGAATACGTCGCGACCGCGGATGGATTCCTCGAAACATACCTCGAACTCGCCGTCTGCGAAGTGGGTGATGGAGAGGTCCCCCAACTTGATGCCCAGACTCTGACAAATCTTCTCGGCCAGATAACGGCTCTTGGTGCCGGAGAAGACCTTAAATGCTAAATTTGCTCCCATTGTTGTAATGTATATAAATGTTCATAACGTTCATTACGTTCATAACGTCCATAACGTTCAAAATCGCAAATGCCTAAATGACCGAATGCGTTTAGCTTGTGGCCTTGCGCAGGCGGCGGAAGTGGTCGATGAGCTCGCGGAAGTCGCAGCCCGAGTGTATGTTGAACCGCTTCCAGAGGTCGCCCCGCACGACGACGCCGCCGAATCCGAGGTCGCGCAGGCGGGGAATGTTCTCCAGGGCCACGCCGCCCTCGGCCATCACCCGGCGGCCGATGATGCCGCGGCGTGCGGCGTCGCGCAGCTGCGCCTCGGTGAAGGTGGCGCGGTTCTCGGGCTCGGATATGCTGTCGAATACGTTGCGCAGGAAGATGTACTGGCACTGCTGGCCGATGCGCTCCACCTCGTCGAGGCTGTAGCACGTGCGGGTGAGTGGCCCGCTGTATCCGGGGGGCGCCTGCGGGTTGCGGCGGCTCAGGTGTATGCCCATGAGGCCGAACTCCTCCCTGAGGTAGAAGTGGTCGTGCACGACGATGCGGGGGTGGTACTGCTCGGGTATAAGCGTGAGCAGCCGTTCGCAGTAAACGGGCTCGGAGTCGGGCTTGCGCAGGTGGAGTATGTCCAACCCCTCTTCGAAAAGCGTGGTCAGGATCATGTCCTCCTCGATGAAAAAGTCGGCGCTTGTGAGTAGAATCAGTTTCATTCCGATTTGTTGCACTCTGTTTTCGATGTGCAAAATTACAAATAACTGGGCGATAAACAAAATAAAAGCAGTTTTTATTTGCATTTAATTCAGTTAATCGTACCTTTGCAAGGCAATTAATCTCCACCTGACGCAATATGAAGAAAAAGATTTCCCTCGGCGCCCTCCTGCTGGCGCTCGGCCTGACGACCGCTCAGGCCCAGGAGCAGCCCCTCTGGCTGCGCTCGTGTACTATTTCGCCCGACGGCGGGCAGATAGCCTTCACCTACATGGGCGACGTCTACAGCGTGCCCTCGTCGGGCGGGCGCGCCCTGCAGCTCACCACGAACGACGGCTTCGACGGCCACCCCGTGTGGAGCCCCGGCGGCGACAGCCTGGCCTTCGCCAGCGACCGCGAGGGCTCGCTCGACGTCTTCGTCATGGCGGCCGACGGCTCGGGCAAGCAGCAGCTGACCACCAGCTCCGTCTCCGAGGTGCCCGTGGCCTGGGCGGCGGACGGGCGCATCATCCTGCGCCGGGCAGGCAATCCCGCGCCGGCGGACCTCACCTTCCCCACCTCCACGTTCTTCCACCTGTACGCCGTGCCCAGAACGGGCGGACGGCAGTGCCTCTACCAGGAACTGACGATGGACGACCTCAGCATCGGCCCGCGCGGCGAGCTGCTCTACGTCGACGTGAAGGGATACGAGGACAGGTTCCGCAAGCACCACACGAGCCCCATCACGCGCGACGTGTGGGTGTATAGTAATAATGAGTACCGCCGGCTGACCACCTACAAGGGCGAGGACCGCAACCCCGTATGGGCGGCCGACGGGCAGAGCATCTACTACCTCTCCGAGCAGGACGGCACGCTCAACGTCTATGCCCGCAGCCTGGCCGACGGAAGCGAGCGGCAGCTCACACACTACAAGGGCAATCCCGTGCGCTACCTGTCGGCATCGCGGAGCGGCCGCCTCTGCTTCAGCTACGACGGCGAGATATACACCATGAACGCCTCGGGCGGCGAACCGACGAAGCTCAACGTCAGCATACAGAACGACGCCCGGCCCAGCAACCTCATCCGCCGCCTGGCCATGAACGGCGCACGCAGCGTGTGCGTCTCGCCCAAGGGCAAGGAAATAGCCTTCATCATGAACGACGACGTCTATGTAACCAACCTGGAATACGTCACCACAAAGCAGATAACCGACACGCCCGAACGCGAACGCACCGTCGACTTCAGCCCCGACGGCCGGGCACTCGTCTATGACAGCGAGCGCGGCGGCACCTGGAGCATCTGGCAGACCGAGCTGACGGAGAAGGACGAATCGGAATTCGCCTACTGCACCGCCATGAAGGAGGAGCGCCTCACCGACGGCCAGACCACCTCGTTCCAGCCCAAGTACAGCCCCGACGGCAAGATGGTGGCCTACCTGGAGGACCGCACGAGCATACGCGTAATCAACCTGAAGTCGAAGAAGATACACACCGTCATGGACGGCAAGTACGCCTACAGCTACACCGACGGCGACCAGTACTTTACCTGGAGCCCCGACAGCCGATGGCTCCTGGCCGACTATATCGGCACGGCCGGATGGAGCATAGGCGACATAGCCTTGCTGCAAGCCGACGGAAAGGCCGGGCCCGTGAACCTGACGCAGAGCGGATACAGCGACAGCCACCCGCGATGGGTGATGGACGGACGGGCCATGATATTCCAGAGCGACCGCGCCGGATACCGCAGCCACGGCTCCTGGGGCGCCGAGCAGGATGAATACATCATGTTCTTCGACAACGAGGCGTACGACGAGTTCCGCATGAACAAGGAAGAACTGGCCCTGCTGAAGAAAGCACGGCAGGACGGCAAGAAAAAGGAGGAGAAGAAAGACTCCACCGACATGAAAGACGACAAGCCGAAGGAGCTGAAGCTGAACCTGGCCAACCTCGACGCACGGACCATGCGCCTCACCCTGGGATCGACCTACCTGGGCGACGCCGTCATGGACAAGGAGGGCACAAAGCTCTACTACCTGGCCCCATACAACGGCATGATGGCGCTGTGGATGCGCGACTTCAAGGAGGAGAAGAACGAACTGAAGCTGCCCAGCGTGTCGGCCCGCCAGCTCAACCTCGACCCCGACTGCAAGACGGTCTACTTCGCAGGCTCCGGCGGCAGCATACAGAAACTCGACCTGGCCACCGCGCAGGTGAAGAACATCCCCTTCAACACCTTCTTCAACGTCCGGCCGGCTGAGAAGCAGGCCTACCTGTTCGAGCACATGTGGCGCCAGACGGCCGAGAAGCTCTTCGACCCCAACATGAACGGCGCCGACTGGAAGCGCCTGCACGAGACGTACCGCCGCTTCCTGCCGCACATCAACAACGGCTACGACTTCAGTGAGATGATGAGCGAAATGCTGGGCGAGCTGAACGTGTCGCACACCGGCTGCCGCTACCGCCCCGACCCACAATGCCTGCACACCGCCGAGCTGGGCGTGCTGCTCGACGAGCGATACCAGGGCGAGGGACTGCGCATAGCCGAGGTACTGACCGGCGGACCCCTCGAAACGAAGGAGAAGGTGAAGCCAGGCACCATCATCACCGCCATCGACGGGCAGAAGATCGAGGCAGGCAAGGACTACTTCCCCCTGCTGGCCGGCAAGGCCGGCATAGCCACCCGCCTGAGCATCAAGGGAGAGAAGGAAGACATCGTAATACGCCCCATCGACAGCGGCAAGCAGTACGACCTGCTCTACAAACGATGGGTGAGGCGCAACGAACACATGGTGGACAGCCTCTCGGGCGGCCGCCTGGCCTACGTACACATCGAGGCCATGAACAGCGAGAGCTTCCACGAACTGTACAAGAACCTGCTCAGCGACAAGAACCGACAGCGCGAAGCCGCCATCATCGACACGCGCCACAACGGCGGCGGATGGCTGCACAACGATGTATGCGACCTGCTGTCGGGCAAGCTGACCACAAGGTACATGCCCCGCGGGCAGCACATCGGCAACGACCCCTATAACCGGTGGGTGAAACCATCGTGCATGCTCGTATGCGAGGACTGCTACTCCAACGCCCACGGCACACCCTGGCTCTACAAAGAGCTTGGCATAGGCAAACTCATAGGGGCGCCCATGGCCGGGACGATGACCGCCGTATGGTGGGAGAACATCGGAGGCTACACCTTCGGCATACCGCAGGTAGCCTCGATGGACAATCGCGGAGCCTTCCTCGAGAACCAGGAACTGAGGCCCGACATAGAATGCTACAACGCGCCCGCCGACATTCTGAACGGACGCGACGCACAGATAGAAACCGCCGTGCGCCAGATGCTGAAGTAGGAAAGCACAGGCCAATACGTAGCTCCCCTGCACAATTATGGACACCGTAAATGAATTCTTCGCGCAAGTAAGCTCCCTGCTGTGGGGCTGGCCTATGATAGTATTGCTGCTGGGCACCCACCTGTACCTGACCGTCCGCCTGGGCATCCCGCAGCGCAAACTGCTGACGGGCATCCGCCTGTCGGTGAGCCGCGACCAGGACGGCGAGGGAGAGGTATCGCAGTTCGGAGCACTTGCCACGGCCCTGGCAGCGACGATAGGCACAGGCAACATCGTGGGCGTGGCCACCGCCGTGGCGCTGGGCGGCCCGGGAGCCGTGCTGTGGTGCTGGCTGACCGGCATCTTCGGCATAGCCACGAAGTACGCCGAGGGCCTGCTGGCCGTGAAGTATCGCATAAAGACGGACGACGGCCGGTACTACGGCGGACCGATGTACGCCCTCGAACGCGGGCTCGGCATGAAGCGGCTGGCCCTCTTCTTCGCCGTCTCCACCGCCCTGGCCTCGTTCGGCATCGGCTGCACGGTGCAGGCGAACTCCATCGCGCTGCTCTCAAACGAAACGTTCGGCATACCGCAATGGATAGTAGGCCTCGTGGTCAGCCTGTTGGCAGCAGTGGTCATCCTGGGCGGCGTCAGGATAATCGCCCGCGTGTGCACCATCCTGGTGCCCTTCATGGCCGCAATCTACGTAATCGGCTGCATCATTATACTATGTATGAACAGCGAGTTCGTCATGCCAGCCGTCCGCCTCATCATAAATTCGGCCTTCAACCCCTCAGCAGCCGGGGGCGGCTTTGTGGGAAGCAGCGTGATGATGGCCGCCCGATACGGCATAGCCCGCGGCCTGTTCAGCAACGAGAGCGGCATGGGCAGCGCCCCCATCGTGGCCGCGACGGCACAGACGCGGAATCCCGTGCGCCAGGCCCTGGTATCGAGCACGGCCACATTCTGGGACACGGTCGTCATCTGCGCACTGACGGGCATCGTGCTGGTAAGCAGCATCCTGGCCTACCCCGACATCTCCTATGCCGACGGCGCAAGCCTGACGAAAATGGCATTCAGCAAGATCCCCTACGTGGGAGCACCGCTCCTCACCTTCGGCATACTGACCTTCGCCTTCAGCACAATCCTCGGATGGAGCTACTACGGCGAGAGTGCGGTGGACTACATCGAGGGTTCCCACATGAGCCGCTTCTATCGCATACTCTTCATCGTGGTGCTCTTCTTTGGAAGCATCATCGGGCTGGACGTTATATGGAACATAGCCGACTGCATGAATGCCCTGATGGCCATACCCAACCTGATAGCCCTGCTGCTGTTGAGCGGTGTGGCAGCCCGCGAGACGAAAGAATACTTCGGGAAGAAGAAATGACCTCCGCCCCCACAGGCAGGCCCTGCAGCCATCCGAAGAATAAGACACTTTAGCCTGCTTCTATACTTATACTCATACTCAGGCACCTGCATGACATGCCCGATTCAAACGCTTGAACCCGCCTGGTCAAGCGTTTGAATTGGGCAATTCAAACGCTTGACTTTACCTTTGGCTGTGCCCCGGGGCACACGATAATGCGCCCCGAGGCGCATGATCATGTGGCTAAAGGCAATATCCCACTTGAACCGAGCATCTACCCCACTTGAACCGAGCTGTTACCCCAATTCAGTCGATGCCGCTGTTTCATCGTTCCTACGCCGTTGTTTCATCGTTCCTACGCCGATGTTTCGACGAAACAACGCCGCTGAATCCGTCTGCCTATGCGTACTCACCTTTGCAATAGATCTGTCACATCTGTCACACCACCTGTCACACGGCAACGTTATGAATACCAGGCGGTTAAGCGCCGCCGTGACAGATTGACAGATAAAAACGCAAAAAAACTCTATGTAGTATTATCCCAAATCGGAGCAAACCAGGATGGGCTCACTCCTTGTGCGCCTCGCTTTTCTCCATCAGGCGAAGCATCTCGTCGCGCAACTGGGCTGCCTCAACGAAATCGAGTCGCTTGGCCGCCTCTGTCATACGCTTGCGCAACACCTCAATGTTGTGGGAGATCTGCTGGGAAGTAAGCATCTCCACCAACGGGTCGGCAGCCATAATACTGTCAAACTGAGGTTCAACGTATGCGCGGCTCTCAGCCTGCTGGCCGGCCTGAATGAGGTTGCCCATGGTACGCGCCTTGCGAATTGCCGTCGGTGTGATGTGGTGCTCTTCATTGTAGCGCAGCTGTTTTTCACGCCTGCGGTTAGTCTCCTCAATCGTCAGTGCCATACTCTCAGTAATATGATCGCCATACATAATAGCACGGCCGTTGAGATGACGCGCTGCACGGCCAACCGTCTGGGTGAGGCTCCTATGGCTGCGCAGGAAGCCCTCCTTGTCGGCATCCAGGATAGCCACCAGCGAGACTTCGGGAAGGTCTAACCCCTCGCGAAGGAGATTCACGCCCACCAGAACGTCATAGACTCCGGCCCTCAGGTTATCCATAATCTGAACGCGCTCCAAGGTGTCCACATCACTATGTATATAAGCCGTCTGAATGCCGTGACGCTGCAGGTACTCCGTCAGTTCCTCAGCCATACGCTTGGTCAGCGTGGTAACGAGGGTGCGTTCGTGCCGCTCAATACGTTGCTGAATCTCCTCCATCAAATCGTCAACCTGATTCTCAGTGGGACGAACTTCGATAACAGGGTCAAGCAAACCCGTAGGACGTATCAGCTGCTCCACGACGATGCCCTCGCTCTGCTCCAACTCGAAGTCAGCCGGAGTAGCACTGACGTAGATAACCTGGTTCACCAGCTCCTGGAACTCCTGGAACTTCAGGGGACGGTTATCTCGTGCGGCAGGCAGGCGGAAGCCATACTCGACCAAATTGTTCTTACGGGCCTGGTCGCCGCCGTACATAGCGCCAATCTGAGGTACGGAGACGTGACTCTCGTCAATGACCATCAAGAAATCTTTGGGGAAGAAATCCAACAGGCAATATGGCCGTGTACCGGGCTGCCTGCCGTCGAAGTAGCGGCTGTAGTTCTCGATGCCCGAACAGTGACCCAACTCGCGAATCATCTCAACATCGTAGGTCACACGTTCATACAGCCGCTTGGCTTCCAAAGGCTTGCCTATCTCCTCAAAGTATGCCACCTGCTTCTGCAAATCGTCCTGGATGAGGCGAATAGCACGCTCCTGCCCTTCGGCACTGGTCATAAAAAGATTGGCCGGGTAGATCTTGTAATCATCATAACGCCCCATACGATAGGAGGAAACCGGGTCCACTTCCTCGAGCGATTCTATCTCGTCGTCCCAGAAAGTGATGCGCAGAAGGCTGTCACTATAAGCCAAAGCTACATCTACCGTATCACCTTTCACACGGAAGCAGCCACGCCCCAGCGCCACATCATTCCTTACATAAAGGCTGTCGGTCAAACGACGCAAGAGGTCATTCCTGTCCAAGGTCTGCCCAACCTTCAAGTCGATGACATTCTCGTAAAAGGCAGCAGGATTTCCCATACCGTAGATGCAGGATACACTGCTAACAACGATAACATCCTTCCGCCCTGAAAGGAGAGCGCTGGTAGCGGCCAGACGCAACTTGTCAATCTCATCATTTATAGCCAGGTCCTTCTCAATGTACGTATCCGTACTGGGAATGTATGCCTCAGGCTGATAGTAATCGTAGTAACTGACATAATACTCCACTGCGTTATGCGGGAAAAACTGCTTCATCTCGCCATAGAGCTGAGCAGCCAACGTCTTGTTATGCGATAGGATAAGCGTGGGCCGGCCCACGTTGGCAATTACGTTTGCGATGGTAAATGTCTTGCCACTGCCAGTCACGCCCAGCAAAGTCTGTGCGGGCTGGCCGGAAAGTACGCCCTCGGTGAGCTGACGTATGGCCTCGGGCTGGTCGCCAGTTGGGGCAAAACGGGATGTAAGTTCAAATTCCTTCATAATGACCGACAAAGTTAAACATTTTCTGGGAATAAATTTGTAGAATCCGGAAAAAATGTGTAATTTTGTATTCCTTTTTGAACATCTGAGCGCAAACACATTATACATTTATATATTAGCGATGAGAAAATACTACTTATGCCTGATGCTATGCGGAGCCATGCTGACGGCCAGTGCCAGCCCGCTGCCCATTGCCGAAAAGGCCAAGAGCGAGCAAACGGAGAAGAAACAAAAGAGTGACAAGCAGAAGAAGGACGGTGCCAAGGCTGACCAGAAAAAACAGAAGAAGGGACGCCGCAAGTACATCATCTTCGGCAAGCGCAAGAAGGTGGCTGAAGCCCCCAAGGACTCGGTGAAGAAGGAAATGCCCTCGGTGGACCGCAAGGGACTCTTCCACGTGACGAAGATGAAGAGCGACTGGTTCTTCGAGATTCCCGACAGCCTTATCGGACGTCAGTTCCTGACCACCACGCGCTATACCAGCACCCCCGCCAGCAGCGGCAAGTTTGGCGGCGAACAAGTGAACGAACAGACCGTTTACTTCCAGAAAGGTCCCGAAGATCAGCTGCTGTTGAGGGCCAACCTGCTCATCAACTATGCCGATACGACTCAGAAGATAAACCGCGCCATCACCATCAGCAACGAGAACCCCATCATCGGTGCCTTCAAGGTGGAGAGCC
>CAMJQA010000038.1 GCA_946407895.1 uncultured Prevotellaceae bacterium | reverse complement strand
TCCGCCAGCTGGCGGTTTTGTTTTCCCGGCGGTTTGGCGTTTCCGCCAGCTGGCGGGCCTATTCAGTGGCGGGCGTCAGAACCCACTTGTTGTCCGTGTCATTTGTTTCGTCATTTCCGTCGCTTTCGGTCGTTATCTCAATATTCAGTTCGCCATAGCTATAGTTATTCATCGGCATGACGTAACTATCTTCTTCACCATCGTAGATCAATTCTGTGTCGAAGCGTATCTTGCCGCACTTGTAACCGTATCCGTCTCCTAATTCTCCTTGGCTCGGTCCGATGCTCCTGCTTGCGTAGCTGCCTCGTATGGCTGTTATAATGACGAAGCTCTCTCCACGGCTGATGCTGATATTGCCGCATACAGCCTTTTGTCCATGGTTGCCTAAACCCGTTCCGATGCCTGCGGCATTGCTGCCGCCCGTGGCCATGATGGTTCCTCCGCTGATTTTGATGTTGCCGCACGTGCCCCTATTGCCTGTACCTATGCCGGCGCCGTTTCCGCCGCCCGTGGCCGTGATGTTTCCGCCGCTAATGGTGATGTTTCCGCTCGTGCCTATATTGCCCGAGCCTATGCCGGCGCCGCTTCTGCCGCCCGTGACCGTGATGGTCCCGCCTGAGATGGTAATGTCGCCGCAGGCTGAGGTTTCACTATAACCGTTTCCGCAGCCTATTCCGGCGCCTTCATCGCCTCCAATGGCCGTGATGTTTCCGCCGCTGATGTTGATGCTGCCGCATGTGGCACTCATGCCTGCGCCTATGGCTGCGCCGTCACCTGATTCGGCATAGATGGTGCCGCCCTCGATGTTGATATTGCCGCATGTTTTACCATATATCGTTCCGATGGCGGCGCCGAAGTAATCGTTCGTGGCCGTCAGGCTGCCGCTGCCCTGGATGGTGAGCGTATATTCCGTGCCCGAGCCCGTGTCGTTGTGTGCTGGTTGTATGGCGGGGTAGTAGCGGTTGAAGTTCGTTACGCTGTTCGTGCCCTCCAGCACAATGGTGGCGTTGCCCAGTGGGTTGATGCCTGCCCACTGGCATTCGGTGTAGTCCTTGCCGCTGATGGTGGCATCGTGCAGTGTAACGGTTGCTCCGGGTGCGATGCAGACCTTCACCTTCTGCGTCTCGCCGTCGAGCGTGCCGGTCAGCACTTCTCCATCCTGCGCCACGTACTCCCCGTCGGCGAGCGTCGAGAGGTCGGTGTACTTCGTCGGCGGCAGGGTGGTGGTGGTGTTCGGCACGTCGATGATGCTGTCGTCGCCCGAGCAGGCTGTTATTCCCGTCGTGAGGGCTGCGGCCACTACCAGCCAGCCCGCTGTCATGTGAATTCTTTTCATTGCCGTGTCCTCCTTAATAGATAGCGTGCTATAATGGGTGACATTTATATGTTATAATAAATATAATTATATGTTTCTTGATGATATTCTGCCGCAAAGATACAAAACTTTTTTGAAACACATTCTATTTCCCCCAATTTTTTTTATATGTTTATAAAAGTCGGGCGGAGAGGCATCCCGTCTGCCTTCTCCGCCCGATTCCTTACCGACTGCCTGTCGCCCAGAGGCTGGACTATTCCTCCTCCTCCTGCAGCCAGTCGTCAATCAGCTGGCGTGCAATGGAGCCCGGCGCCGGCGGCTGCGGCATGTTGCCGCGCGTGAACCAACCGCCTCCGCTCAGCTCCTCGCTCTGGAGCGCGATGTCGCCGCCCTCGTAGTCGGCCGTGAAGCCTACCATCAGGCCGCAGGGGTAGGGCCAGGGCTGGCTGCCGAAGTAGCGCACGTTGCGGATGCGCAGCCCGGTCTCCTCGAAGACCTCGCGGTGTACGCACTGCTCCAGCGTCTCGCCCGTCTCTACGAATCCCGCCACCAGTCCGTAGAAGCTGCCGCGGAAGTTACGCGAGTGCACCATCAGAATCTCCTGTCCTCTGCTTACGCGCACGATGATGGCCAGCGCCAGGCTGGGCCACCACTCCTTGCCGCACGAGGGGCACTGCTTGCTGATGCTCGTCTGCCACTCGAGGGGCATTCCGCACGCTCCGCAGTAGCGCGATGTCTGGTCCCAGTAGATGAGCTCCTGGCACTTGCCGGCCAGCCGGTAGTCCTCGCCGGGGAGCACCCCGTAGGCCTGGCGCAGGCCCGTCATCCTGAGGCCGGGCTCTCCGCTGACGGGGGCGTCGAGCCTGATGGCGCGGCACTCGTCGCCGGCCGGGCTGGTGATGCTTGTCACCGTCTGCCACGGCTTCAGCCGGACGGGGGGATTCTCTCCACAGGGTATCTCGCCCGCCTCCGTGAGCAGGATGTCGCCCTGGCAAAATGCAAAGTATCGTATCATGTGAGGTGAAATGGTTCCCTAAATGCCCAGCGACTTCCTGACCTCGTCCACCTTGGCGCGTGCGCGCTCCACGCATCCGGCGTAGCAGCCGGGGCAGCCCATGGTGTCCTTTATCTCCAGGTAGAACTTTATCTTCGGCTCGGTACCGCTGGGCCGGACGCTCACCTTCGTGCCGTCCTGGCAGAAGAACTGCATCACGTTGCTCGTGGCGGGCATCTCCAGGGGCGAGGCGTTGCCCTGTGCGTCGTACTGCGTCAGGGTCGCGAAGTCCTTGGCCAGCACCACGGGGCTGCCTGCAATCTCCGTCGGGCGGTGGCGGCGGTAATTCTCCATCATGGCCTTGATCTCGTCGGCGCCGCTCTTCCCGGGCTTCACGACGTTGATGGTATGCTCGTAGGAGAAGCCGTACTCCAGGTATATCTGCATCAGCAGGTCGTAGAGGGTCATGCCATTGTCGCGTGCCCATGCTGCTATCTCGCAGATAAGGCAGATACTGGCGGGTGCATCCTTGTCCCTCACCTTGTCGTAGGGCAGGAAGCCGAAGCTCTCCTCGCCGCCGCCGATGTACTGCTGCTTCCCCTCGCTTATGGCAATCTCGCGCGCAATCCACTTGAAGCCCGTGTAGCAGTCGCGCAGCTCAATCTGGTTGCGGCGGGCCATCTCACTGATGACTTCGGTGGTCACTATCGTCTTTACAAGGTAGTCCGTGGGGCGGAGCTGTCCCAGCGCCTTCTTGTTGCGGATGATATAGTAGCAGAACATCATGCACGTCTGGTTACCGTTGATAATCATCCACTCACCCTTGTTGTCGCGGCAGACGATGGCCAGCCGGTCGGCGTCGGGGTCGGTGGCCACCACCAGGTCGGCATTCAGCCTGGTGCCCAGCCTCATGCCCAGTGTCATGGCCTCGGCGTTCTCCGGGTTGGGGCTCACTACGGTCGGGAAGTTGCCATCCACCACCATCTGCTCGGGCACGACGTGAATGTTCTGGAAACCCCAGCTGCGCAGGCACAGGGGCACTATTACGCGGCCGGTACCGTGCATCGCGCTGTATACTATGTTCAGGTCCTTCTGGCGGAGGATTACTTCCTGGTCAATCATGGCCTCCCGCACGGCGGTCATGTAGTCATAGTCCATCTCGCCGCCGATGATCTCAATCAACTCGGGTCGTCCCTGGAAGCGGACGTCTTCCACGCGCACGTTGTTAACCTCGTCAATGATGCCTTTGTCATGGGGCGCCAGTACCTGGGCTCCGTCCTCCCAGTAGGCCTTATAGCCGTTATACTCCTTCGGGTTGTGGCTGGCCGTCACGTTGACGCCCGCCTTTGCCCCAAGCCTCCTGATGGCAAAACTGACCTCAGGCGTCGGGCGGAGACTCTCGAAAAGATACACCTTGATGCCGTTCGCGCTGAAGATATTGGCCACCGTCTCGGCAAACTCGCGCCCGTGGTTGCGGCAGTCGTGCCCCACCACCACGCTCAGTCCCCCCTGGCCGGGGAACGCCTTCAGTATGTAGTTGGCAAAGCCCTGCGTGGCCATGCCAACGATATACTTGTTCATGCGGTTCGTTCCCGCTCCCATAATGCCGCGCAGTCCGCCCGTGCCGAACTCCAGGCTCTGGTAGAAAGCATCCACCAGGGCATTCTTATCGTCTCCCTCCAGCATGGCGCGCACTTCTGCCTTCGTCTCATCGTCATACACCGGCGATGCCAACCACTCCCGTGCCTTGGCCTCGCATTGCTTAATCAGTTCATTGTCCATAGTCATTAATATATATTTATAATGTTATTTGCGTCATTTGCCGACAAAGATATAAAATAATGTGGACTCCAGGCGCGATTATCGTCACTTTTTTTGTACTTTTGCGGCAAAAATACGGTGTCGGAATGAAAAAGATACTATTTCTGCTACTTCTCATGAGTAATAATCTTCATAGTGCCCCAACCCGCCAGGTCACTCTGCACTGGGTGCATACCAGCGACGTGCACGGAAGCATCTTCGCCTACGACTACATGAAGGCTCGCCCTACGAAGGGCGGCCTGAGCAGCGTGTTTGCCTACGTATCACGGTTACGAAGCCAGTATCCCGGCGGCGTCGTCGTCACCGACGGCGGAGACTGCCTCCAGGGCCAGCCGCTGGCATACTACTACAACTTCATCAATACCGACTCGCCGCACCTCATCACCGAGGCCATGAACATGATGCAGTACGACTGCGCCGTCATCGGCAATCATGATGTGGAGACGGGTCACCCCGTGTATGACCGCTGGGTTAGAGAACTCAACTGCCCCATGCTGGGCGCCAATGTGCTCGACGAACGCACGGGAAAGCCTTACCTCCAGCCTTACACCGTAATAGAACGCGGCGGTGTGCGCATTGCCGTACTGGGCCTGCTCACGCCGGCCATCCCGAGCTGGCTCCCGCGCATCCTGTGGGAGGGGCTCACCTTCCAGGACATGGTCGAGTGCGCCCGCCAGTGGGTGCCTCGTATCATGAAGAAGGAGCATCCCCACCTCCTGGTGGGACTCTTCCACAGCGGCATTGACGGCGGCATCCAGACCGCCGACTACACCGAGAACCAGTCGAGAATGGTTGCCGAGCAGGTAGAAGGCTTCGACCTCATCATGTACGGTCACGACCACATGTACGCCATCAATCACTTTAATAGTCCAGCCGGTCGCAAGGTGACGGCCATCGGACCCACAAGCATGGGAGCCCGCGTGGCCGAGGCAGAAATAACCCTCACCATGAAGGGGCGGAAGGTGGTGGAGAAGAAGATTGCGGCCAGCACACCCCTGATGACCTTCAGCGACGAGCGCGAAGCCCGTCTCTTCGAGGAGAAGCTGATGCCCCTGCGCCGGCAGATGGAGTCGTGGATGGATACGCCCATCGGGCGCATCGACACAACCATTCAGGAACGCGATGCCTACTTTGGCCCAAGCGCGTTCATCGACCTCATCCACCAGATGCAGCTTGATCTCTCCGGAGCGCAGATTTCCTTCGCCGCGCCCCTAAGTTTCGACTCCCGTCTCGAACAAGGCCCCCTCACCGTGCGCGACATGTTCCGGCTCTACAAATACGAGAACTACCTCTACACCATGCGCCTGACGGGCCGGGAGATAAAGGACTTCCTGGAGATGGACTACGCCCAGTGGACAGCACAGATGAAATCCCCCGACGACCATATCATGCTCCTCGAGTACAACCTCGACAACGGACGTCGAATGGGGCTGAAGAACTTCTCCTTCAACTTCGACTCGGCAGCAGGCATACGTTACACCGTTGACGTGACAAAGCCCCAGGGAGAGAAAATCAACATCATCAGCATGGCCGACGGCTCTCCGTTCAGCATGGATGAATGGTACAGCGTCGCCATAAACAGCTACCGCGGAAATGGAGGCGGCGAACTGCTGACAAAAGGAGCCGGCATCCCTCACGACAAGTTGCAGGAACGCATCGTGAAGAGCACAGACAAGGACTTGCGCTATTTTTTAATCCAACGCGTGCAGCAGGCGGGTACCTTGCACCCCAGAAGCATGGATTCGTGGCGTTTCATACCCGATGAATGGGTCCGTCAGGCCCTGGAAAA
Organism: uncultured Prevotellaceae bacterium; assembly: GCA_946407895.1. Classification (GTDB taxonomy): domain Bacteria; phylum Bacteroidota; class Bacteroidia; order Bacteroidales; family Bacteroidaceae; genus Physcousia. Next base: position 28,581 of record CAMJQA010000038.1, on the reverse strand, counting down.
AGACAGAATCCTGCTCTTTCCAAAATAAATTGGTAAAAAATGTGGTTGCGGCTTGTGATTTTGAAGAAAAGTTTATATCTTTGCCGAACCTTTTAAGGGTCTTGAACATTTTAACCCCCCTTTTGAGAATACCGTATGCAATATATAAGAAACTTCTGTATCATCGCTCACATAGACCACGGTAAAAGCACGCTGGCCGACCGTCTGCTGGAATTCACGGACACCATAAAGGTGACCGAAGGGCAGATGCTCGACGACATGGACCTGGAAAAAGAGCGTGGCATCACCATCAAGAGTCATGCCATACAGATGGAATATAACTACCAGGGAGAGAAATATATACTGAACCTGATCGATACGCCGGGACATGTGGACTTCAGCTATGAGGTGAGTCGAAGCATTGCCGCCTGCGAGGGCGCCCTGCTGGTGGTGGACGCCACTCAGGGCGTACAGGCGCAGACAATAAGCAACCTGTACATGGCCATAGACCACGATCTGGAAATCGTCCCAGTCATAAATAAGTGCGATATGCCCAACGCCATGCCCGAAGAGGTGGAGGACGAAATAATCGACCTGCTCGGCTGCAAGCGCGAGGAAATCATCAGGGCCAGCGGAAAGACGGGGATGGGAGTGGATGAGATACTGAAAGCCGTCGTGGAGCGGATTCCCTCTCCAAAGGGCAACGAAGAAGCGCCCCTGCAGGCACTCATCTTCGACTCCGTCTTCAATAGCTTCCGGGGAATTATCGCGTACTTTAAAATAATAAATGGCTCCATCCGGACGGGCGAACAGGTCGTCTTCATCAATACAGGAAAGGAATACAAGGCTGATGAGATAGGCGTGCTGAAGATGGATCTGGTACCCCGGCAAGTCCTGCATTGCGGCGATGTGGGTTATATCGTGTCCGGCATAAAGACGGCAACCGAGGTGAAGGTGGGCGATACGATTACGCATGTGGCAAATCCCTGTCGCGAGGCAATCTCCGGTTTCGAGGAAGTAAAGCCAATGGTATTTGCCGGCGTATATCCCATCGAGACCGAAGACTTTGAGAACCTGCGTGCCTCGCTGGAGAAACTGCAGCTGAACGATGCCAGCCTGACCTTCCAGCCCGAAAGCAGTGTGGCACTGGGCTTCGGATTCCGTTGCGGTTTCCTGGGCTTGCTCCACATGGAGATAATCCAGGAGCGACTGGATCGTGAGTTCAATATGGATGTCATCACCACCGTGCCCAACGTATCCTACCTCGTGTATGACAAGCAGGGAAATGTAATTGAGGTGCATAACCCCAGCGGTATGCCCGACCAGACGCTGATTGACCATATCGAAGAACCATACATCCACGCCAGTGTAATCACAACGAGTACATACATAGGGCCAATCATGACACTTTGCCTTGGCAAGCGAGGCGAACTGCTGAAGCAGGAATTCATCAGCGGTAACCGCGTGGAACTTCAGTATGCCATGCCTTTGGGCGAAATAGTGATTGACTTCTACGACAAGCTGAAGAGCATCAGCAAAGGGTACGCCTCGTTTGACTACCATCAGATGGGCTTCCGTCCAAGCAAGCTGGTGAAAATGGACATCTTGCTGAACGGAGAGCCGGTGGATGCATTGAGCACACTTACACATGCTGATAATGCCGAGGCATTCGGGCGCCGGATGTGTGAAAAACTGAAGGAATTGTTGCCGCGTCAGCAGTTTGACATCGCCATTCAGGCTGCTATCGGTGCAAAGATTATTGCCCGTGAAACAGTGAAACAGGTCCGCAAGGACGTGTTGGCTAAGTGTTACGGTGGCGACGTAAGCCGTAAACGTAAACTGCTTGAGAAGCAGAAGCGCGGTAAGAAGCGCATGAAGCAGATTGGAAATGTGCAAGTGCCGCAGAAAGCATTCCTTGCAGTCTTGAAACTTGACTGACGAATCGTATATAAAACCTCTTGAATCTTTTATACTGATGGACAACAGAAGAGATATAGCGCGTGAGATTGCCAGAATCTACTGTACCCTGTCACCACAGGGCGTGAATGAACTGGGGAGCATACTGGTTCCCTTGAAATTCCAGAAAGGAAACACGGTTCTGCCCGAGGGTAAGGTGTGCCGCGCTCTGTATTTTGTGGAGCGCGGTATGGTCAGGCAGTACTATTATAAGAACGGGCGGGACGTGACTGAACATTTCTCGTTCGAGGGGCGTATTGTCTTCTGTATTGAAAGCTTCCTGAAGCAGGAGCCGAGCCGTCTCATCGTGGAGGCGCTGGAAAACACGACGCTATACGCCATTCCATACGACGACTTGAACAACTTGATGGTGCGTAGTCAGGAGATAAGCATGCTATATCGCAAAATACTGGAGCATGTGGCAATTAGCAGTCAGGAACATGCAGACAGCCAGCGCTTTGAGAATGCAACAGAGCGCTATGAACGTCTGCTGCGCGAGAAACCGGAGATTGTGCTGCGAGCACCGATGGTACACATTGCCAGTTTCCTGCAGATGACTCCTGAAACACTTAGCCGAGTACGTAACGGCACTATGCAGAATGCCTCGTCGCAATCGCAGTCTACTGCGCGTGACCAGAATGATGCCTGGTGGACGCACGCCACTTCACCCTATAGCAAGAAAAAATAAGAACGGAATCCCATGCGAGAAATGCATGGGATTCCGTTTTTTGCATGAGTATAGAGCCTCACTCTTATTTGGCTTTCTTTGCGGTAGCCTTCTTTACAGCAGTCTTTTTTGTTTCAGCTTTCTTTGTTTCAACATCTTTTTTGGGGGCGCTTTTAACTGCAGATTTCTTTGTTGAAACTTTCTTGACGGCTTTCACTTCAGTTTTCCTTGCCTGCACTTTTGTAGGGGCTTTCTCTTTTCCTCCACTGTCTTCATCCTCTTTCTTAGGCTCATACTTCTCCAACCTGGCACGCAAACGGCTGATTTCATTCTCCTTTACAGCCAGTTCCTTGTCCAGGTTAGTTATCTGTGTGTAAAGGCTATTGAGTTCGTCATTCTCCACGTCTTCGGAGAAAAGGTCGCGTACGCGTTTCAGAAAGTCGCCAAGGATGTTCATGTAGTTGGTGAAAGCATCGTATGGACTGTCATAGATACTTCGGTACATGTTTACTTGCATGGGCTTTGTGGTCATGTAACGCAGGTTGTTGCTGGCTTGCAGGCGGTCCCAGTCTTGCTTAATACGGCGGTCCTGGCAGGCCAGTATCCGGCCTACAATCTTTTCATCGTAGAGCTTGTTGAAGGCCTCGCGCTGCATGCCGTTGCCCAACCAGCAACTGGTATCGCGTTCTTCGTCGTTCCAGCTGACTGGATACTGCATTTCCATCGGTGCGACGGGCTTGTTCTTGGCAATTACTTCACTTGGGGTTGCAAAAATGATGTCTTTCTGGCAGGCCATGGAGGGCAGGGCGCGCAGGAACTCCAGGATGTTACTCTCCAACGGCTGGTATATGCCCAGGGCCAAAAGTTCCATGAAGATGTTGATGACATCCTCTCCCTTTGGCAGTGTGGCAATCCAGTTGATGTATTTGTCGGCCATCAGTGGGTACTCGCTCCAGCTGGCATCATTAAAGCGCAGGCTTATGTCGTCGCTCAGTTTATAGTCGCGCAGGAGCAGGCTGAGCTTCGGTGCCATTGCGCATTGATATACGTAATGGGGGCTCTTCCAGCCCAGAATATGCTTTGCTCCCTCGGCAATCATGCCACGGAATCCCATATCGGCTACCATCATACCAATCTCGTCGCTATAGATGAGTGAACTGTTGCGGAGCACTTTTGGCGTGTAGTTGAAGAGTTCTTTCATCTTGCGGGCCTGGCGTTTTGTTTCTGCGGCAAAACTCTCGGGATTCCCGAGGCTTGCCAAGCCGTGGCTGTATGGTTCGGCCAGGAATTCCACACACCCTGTCTCGCTGAGTTGTTGCAAGAGGTCGACGACCTCGGGGGCATATTGTTCCAGAAGCTCCAGCATGACACCACTAACACTGAAGGCTACACGGAAATACTGGCCATATTGCTGTGTCATCTCAAGCATTGTCTTGAGCGCCGGGATGTAGCTGCGCTGAGCTATTTCGGTTACGGCACGTTCGTTTTCATAGTCATCATAGTAATAATGGTCTGTACCTATCTCGAAGAAGCGGTAGCGCTTCAGGTGGTAGGGCTGGTGTATCTCAAAGTAAAGGCAAATCGTTTTCATATCGCATTCATTTTTTTTACATTATTCGTTAGTTGTTAAACCTTATATTATATATCGCGCACGCGTGTGAGATATTCTTCATTATCGAACCATCCGCGGGTGGTCAGCTGGTTGTAGCACTCACGTATGCGCAGGCCTACACGCTGCCAAGTGATTTTATCGACTTCGCGCATGCCTTCTTCGGCCAGGTAGTCATGGAGCGCATTGTTGGTGCAGATACTGTAAATGGCATCTGCCATGGCATCAATGTCCCAATAGTCCACCTTAATGACGTTTGTCAGTATCTCACCGCATCCGCTCTGCTTGCTGATGATGCTGGGGCATCCGCATTGCATGGCTTCGAGCGGGGCTATGCCGAATGGCTCACTCACGCTTGGCATGACGAAGACGTCTGAGTTCTTATAGCATTCATATACCTGTTTGCCCCTCTGGAAGCCGGGGAAATGGCAGCGGTCTGCGATTCCGTATGCGGCGGCCAGGTCTATCATGGCGTTCATCATGTCTCCGCTGCCGGCGAAGCAGAAGCGGATGTTGTGGCTGCGGTCAAGCACGCGCTTGGCGGCCTCGATGAAGTATTCTGGACCTTTCTGCATGGTGATGCGTCCCAGGTAGGTCACAACCTTTTCCTTCGGATTCTTATGGGGTTCGATGGCTTTGATGTCATCTGCCAGCGGATAGACGGCATTGTGCATTGCCACGCACTTGCGCGGATCCTGGTGATATTCGCGTATCACGGTCTGGCGGGTCAGTTCGCTCACACACATGATGCAGTCGGCATGGTCCATGCCATTCTTCTCGATGCCATATACGGTAGGGTTGACCTTGCCTCGCGAGCGGTCGAAGTCTGTGGCATGGACATGTATGCACAGGGGCTTCCCGCTCACCATCTTGGCATGTACCCCGGCGGGGTAGGTGAGCCAGTCGTGTGCATGTATGATGTCGAACTGCTCGCTTCGTGCCAGTACGCCGGCTATGATGGAGAAGTTGTTTATCTCCTCGTGCAGGTTGCCGGGGTAGCCGCCTGCAAAGCCCAGGCAGCCCAGGTCGTCCAGGCCCTGCAGGTAGTTGAAGTCGGCATAGAGATGGTCGCGGAAGCGGTAGTAGTCCTCGGCCGTGTGACCGACGAAGCGATCCTTGATGCGCTCGTACTGGACATCGCGCCATACAACAGGTACCTGGCTCATGTTTATTATCTTGAGGAAGTGCTCTTCCTCTCCGGTAGGCCGCGGCAGGCAGAAGGTGGTTTCTACGTCGCCCTGCAGGCTCAGTCCCTTCGTAATGCCGTACGAAGCCACGGCAAGTCCTCCGTATATCTTAGGGGGAAACTCCCATCCGAACATTAGTACTTTCATATCCCTTGTTCCTCCTATTTATTAATATTTGTTATACTTATCCAGTAGTTTCACGATGCGCATGATGCCGGAAACGTTCATGGCGAAGCTGATGGCGCCTCGTCCGCTGAATGGCGGGTTGCCGTCGAACAGCTCGGGTATGGTTCCTATGCAGTGATAGAAGAGTTCCTCTTCGTATCCCACCAGCAGACGGTCCACATAGCTCAGCCGGCTCATCTTATATACCTTCAGGCAGGCTTCCATGTAGAAGGCAGCCAGCCAGGGCCATGCCGTACCCTGGTGGTAGGCGTAGTCGCGTTGTACCTGGGGGCCGACATACATGGGGTTGTATGCTCCGCTCTTCGGACTCAGCGAGCGCAGGCCCTTGGGCGTAGAGAGCTCCTTCGTGCAGTAGTCCAGTACGCTCTTCTTCTGCTTGGCGTCCAGGGGCGAATAGTCCAGGGCTACGGGGAGTATCATGTTCGGCCGTACCTCGTAGTTGCGGTAGCCATCAACACAGTAGTCGCACAGGTAGCCGTATTCGTTCCAGAACATGGGCACGAAGTTGTCGGCGCATAGGCGGGCTGCACGTTCCAGTTCCTCGGTCAGCTTCTCGTCCTTCATCGTTCGGCACACCTCGGCGCTGAACATAAGGGCGTTGTACCACAGGGCGTTGAACTCGACGATATATCCGGTGCGCGGCACGATGGGATGTCCGCCGGCCGTGCTGTTCATCCAGGTAATTGCCTTGTCGCGTCCCTCGGAATAGACGAGCCCGTTGGGCCGGACCTCCAGGTTGGGATGTTTGCCGGCACGCAGCCATTCCATGATGTCCCACAGCAGCTGGCCGTATTTCTCGATGCACTTTTCCATCGACACCATGTTGGCATACTGCTGTATGCACCATACGGCCCACAGCAGTACGTCGGGGTGTTCCATCTCCTTTACGCTGACGCTGAGTTCCTTGCCGGCCATAAATTCGCGTATGGCTTTCTCGGCCGTGCTCATTACCTCCTCGTACTTCCTGACCTCGTTATTTGTCAGCGTCAGTCCGGGCAGGGATACGAACATGTCTCGTGCGCGGCATTTGAACCAAGGGTATCCGGCCAGCACATAGTCTTCGTGTTCGCGATGGATGATGAACTGGTGGGCGCTGTTGACCAGGGTGTTGTAGAAGTTGTCGCGCGGTGTGCGCACCTTCAGCTCGAAGTCGGCCAGGTCGGCCAGCCCGTCGGGGTTGACCTCGCTAAGCCCGGCAGCGAAGACTACGCTCTCGCCCTTGCGTATCTGGAACTCGAAGTAGCCCGGCACGTAGAGGTCCTCGTTCGAGGCGTAGCCGCGCTCCTGTTCCTTGGGATACTCCAGCCCGCGATACCAGTCGGGGCGGAAGACGAAGCGGTTCTCGCAATTCAGCTGCATGTAGAGGTCGGGGTAGCCGCGGTAGAGGCACGTCTTGATGCCGTTCTGAACTGGATGTACGTCGCGGTTCAGATGGCTGTTCTCGTGAGTAAACTCCCTGACGCTGCGGAAGGCCAGGAAGGGTTGCAGGCGCAGGGTTGTCTCGCTGTGGGCATCCACCAGGGTGTACCTTATTATAATGCGGTTCTCGAAATGCTGGAACATCTGTTCGCGCTTCAGTATGACGCCGCCAACGCGGTAGATGGTCGTCGGCACCTGCAGCGAGTCGAACTCACGAATGTATTTATGCCCGCGGGGACTGAAGTTATCCCCATTGTACTTGTGCAGGCCCAGATTGAACTCGGCACCATGCTGGATGACGGTGGCGTCGAGCGAGCTGAGCAGGACGTGGTTCTCGTCGTCCAGCTCGGGAACGGGCACTACCAGCAGGCCGTGGTACTTGCGCGTGTTGCAGTCCACCAGCGTCGTGCATGAGTAAGCCCCCGAGCGGTTCGAGCGCAGGATTTCCTTGTGCAGAATCTCCTGCAGATTAGTCATCTGAGCCTTGTCGAAACGTAGGTAACTCATATTGTTTTGTTTAGAATATTAGCGGTTAAACGTTTATTTTTATGCTTAAAGCTTTCAAAGGTACGCTTTTTCTGCGTAACTGCCAAAAATTTTTGCAGTTATTTTACATGTTTTTTTGCACAAGGGTCAAGAGAGCCGTTTTTTATAGTCGGAAAATTTTGTAGAATGTAAATATATATGTATTTTTGTGCCGCTAAACACAATAATAAGGCATAAAATGGTTATACGAACTAAGGATGCGGAACGCGAAATGATAATCAGTAGCCTGTCGGAACTCTTCGGTGTGCTGAGCGAGGGGGAGCGTGCCCATCTTTTGGCGTGCATGACGCGCCGGCTGTATCGCAAGGGTGAGATTATCTATCGCGAGGGGGACATTCCGCGCCAGTTGCTTTGCCTGGTTACGGGAAAGGCCAAGGTGTACAAGGATGGTGTGGGGCGAAGCCAGATCGTGCGCGTAGTGAAGCCTGTTGGCTACTTCGGCTACCGCGCCGCCTTCTCGGGTCAGGCCTACATTACCGAGGCAGCGGCCCTGGAGCCCGCTCTCATCGTGAAGTTCCCGCTTGCCCTTGTCGAGCGCTTCATCCGTTCCAATACGCAGCTTGCCTGGTTCTTCATCCGTCAGCTGGCCCAGGCCCTGGGCAGCAGCGATGAGCGCACCGTGGCGCTCACCCAGAAGCACGTTCGTGCCCGACTGGCCGACAGCATACTCTACCTGCGCGAGTGCTACGGTACGGAACCTGATGGCATGACGCTTTGCAGCCGGCTGAGCCGCGAGGACATGGCCAACCTGTCGAACATGACCACGAGCAATGCCATCCGCACCCTCTCCGTGCTGCAGCAGGAGGGCCTTGTCAATGTGGACGGCCGCCGCATCTCAATCCTCGATGTCGACGAATTGCGACATGTTTCCGAGATTGGGTAGGGGGAGCTGGAAGAGCCCTCTGAAATTGCAAAACCCGCCTCCAGTTTTTGCAAAACCCGCCTCCAGCAAAATCGGAAGGCGGGTTTAGATTGAAACAGCTTCAGGGCGGAGCCCGTCTTGAAGCTTAGAATGCGGCGTAACGAACGTAATGCCAGAGCTTGGGGGCAGCAGAGCGACATCTTCTGAAGTCGTACGCGCTTACTTCTTGAAGTAGTACACGAAGGTGGCTGTGCCCTCCAGGGCTTTCTTTCCGGTCTCCTGAATCTCGATGGTGAAGCGGATGCTTGTCTTGATGGCACCGCGCAGGTTTGCCAGGTCCTCCAGGCGGGTTGTCATGCGTATGTGCTGGCCGCTCAGTACGGGTTGGGCGAACTTCATGCGGTCCATGCCGTAGTTCATCATGCGCTCCAGGTTGTTTACCTCGATAATCTGGTCCCACAGATAGGGCAGCATGCTCAGGGTGAGGTATCCGTGGGCGATGGTGGAGCCGAAGGGGCTTTCCCGTTCGGCACGGGCGGTGTCAACGTGAATCCACTGGTGATCGAGCGTGGCATCGGCAAATTGGTTGATACGTTCTTGGTTCAGCTGGACGTAGTCGCTGGCACCCAGTTCCTGGCCCAGATGTGGCAGGAAGTCTTCATAGCTATTGATGATGAGCTTGCTCATAGTTTTATCTTTTTTATTAGGTTTTATCACTTTTATTGTGCAAAAGTAGTATTTTTATTCGAAAGGAGAGGCAAAATGGTTGAATATATTTTGTCTTTCCCCCGTTTATTTGTAACTTTGCAGCCTGTAAGTATGGAAAATGACATGAATACAGAGGAAAAGGTAAAGCCTTTGTTTATAGCCGGGCCCTGTGTGATTGAAACGCAGGAGGTGATGGATGCAGTTGCCCGGGAACTTGTGCGGTTGCGCGAAATGTTCGGTATTGAGATATACTTCAAGGCTTCGTTTGACAAGGCAAACCGCACCAGTATGCATTCCTACCGGGGGCCGGGTATGGAGCGAGGCCTGCAGATACTGTCAGACATCAAGGCACGCTTTGGCTTGGCCTTGCTGACCGACATTCATGAGAGCTGCCAGGCTGCACCCGTGGCCGAGGTCGTTGACGTGCTGCAGATTCCTGCTTTTCTCTGCCGACAGACCGATTTACTTGTTGCGGCTGCTAAGACAGGGCGAACGGTGAACATCAAGAAGGCGCAGTTCCTGAGCGGCCTGGATATGCAGTTTCCCGTTGAAAAGTGCCGCCAGGCAGGCGCCAGTGACATCTGGCTTACCGAGCGCGGCTCCATGTTCGGGTATAACAACCTGGTGGTGGACTTCCGCAACCTGCCGCTCATGAAGCAGTTTACGCCACGGGTAATCATGGATTGCACACACAGTGTCCAGCGCCCTGGCGCGGCGGGCGGCAAAACGGGCGGTGACCGCCAGTACGTCCCGGCTATGGCACTGGCGGCTCAAGCCTTTGGCGCTACAGGCTATTTTTTCGAGGTACATCCCAATCCAGACGAGGCACGGAGCGACGGGCCCAATACGCTGCGGTTGAATGATCTTGAAGGAGTGATTAGAAAGCTGATTTAAACAATAATGAATTCATATATAGAAATAGCAAAGAAATGTCTTCACGACGAGGCAAGGGCCATAATGAGCCTTATCCCTCAGCTGGATGAGCAATTTGACGAGGCCGTAAAGCTGATTATGGCTTGTCGGGGAAAGGTTATCCTGACCGGTGTGGGCAAGAGTGGGCATATCGCTGCCAAGATAGCAGCCACTTTTAGTAGTACGGGAACCCCCGCTTTCTATATCAATCCCTTGGACGTCTTTCATGGCGACCTTGGTGTGATGACAAGTGATGATGTGGTAATTGGCATAAGTAACAGCGGCCAGACCGATGAACTGCTGCGCTTTGTGCCGTTCCTCTTGGATAGCAAGATTCCACTTATTGGCATCAGCGGCAATGCAGATTCGCTTCTGGCTCGAAATGCAACGATTCACTTGACGGTGAAGGTGGAGCAGGAGGCCTGTCCGCTGAACCTGGCTCCAACTAGCAGTACAACTGCCACCCTGGCAATGGGCGATGCCCTGGCTTGTGCGCTGATTGAGGCCCGCCAGTTCCGCGAGCGCGATTTTGCCCGCTTCCATCCAGGCGGATCACTGGGGCGCCGGCTGCTCGTGACGGCCGGGGACGTAATGCGAACAGAGGATCTGCCCGTGATTCCACCCGAAATGAAACTTGGCGAGGCCATCATACATGTCAGCTTCGGTAAGTTGGGTCTTTGCGTAGCCATCGACCAGGGGCGTATAGTGGGTATCATTACTGACGGTGACGTGCGTCGGGCTATGGAGAAACTGCAGGAACGCTTTTTCAACGTGCAGGTGCAGGAGGTCATGACGCGCACTCCGGTCTGCGTATCGCCCGAAACAAAGGTGAGCGAGATACTTCGCATCCTGCATGAACGAAAGATTCATGCCGTACTGGTGGTTAATGAACAACATGAACTGCTCGGCGTAGTGGATAATTTCCGTTGCATGATATAGGTTACGGATGCGGACCATACAGAGAACGATACTCGTCACCCTGCTCTTGCTGGTTACGCTGCTCCCTGCCGCTGCTCAGCAGTCGGCGCAGCAGACAAGGGAAGACTTCCTTGCGATGGGACTCCCCTTCTACGATGGCAACGCCGTGACGGTACTTCCAACCGGAATAGGCAAGTATGAGTCTCTGTTTGCCGACATAGAACGAGCCCGGCGCTTCGTTCATCTGGACTATTTCAAATTCCAGAATGATAGCATCTGTCATGCCCTTTTCGACTTGTTGGCGCGCAAAGCTGCTCAGGGTGTAGAGGTGCGCGTCATATTCGACAGCTTTGGCAACAGCCATAGCGACCTTCCCCTCCCCAAGTCATATATAGAAGAACTTAGGAGTAAAGGCATACAAATCTATCCCTTCAGTCGCGTGCGTTTTCCCTGGGTAAGCCAGTTGCTCCACCGCAACCACCACAAAATAGCACTCATCGATGGAGAGATGGTCTATACCGGAGGGATGAACGTGGCCGACTATTACTTGCATGGAAAGCCGAAAGTGGGGGAGTGGAGGGATATGCACATGAAGGTGGTGGGCCCTGTAGTGGACGGGTACGAGTACATCTTCGAGATGATGTGGTACGATGTCTCTGGCGAAATTTTGGAAACAGAGCATTACCGCAGCACCGTTCAACTGGAGAACGGCGCAGAACTAGTATTGGTTAACCGCGTGCCACTGGAGAACCCACAGGTAATGCGGGATGCGTATGCCGTAGCCATCGATAATGCAAATCATATCATACAGATAGTAAATCCCTACGCCACGCTTGTAGGCACAGTGAGTAAGGCCCTAAAACGTGCTCTGAAACGTGGTGTCAGGTTGCAAATCATGGTATCGACGAACTGTGACGTCTCGGTGACTCCAGGCGTTATTGCCCTCGAAATGCACAAACTGATGAAGCGTGGTGCCGAGGTATATTATTTTAACGGCGGGTTTCACCATAGTAAATATATGACAGTTGATGGGGAATTCTGTACTATAGGTACAGCTAATCTGGACGGACGTTCGCTTTGTTGCGACTACGAAGTAAACTCTTTCATCTTCGATCCTGTAGTGACCCATGAACTGGAGGAAATCTTCAGGCGCGATCGAGAGGAACGTTGTGAACTTCTGACTCCGCAGTTGTGGAAGGAAAAGTTTTCTTTACGAACCAAACTATCAGGCCGTTTTTTCAGGCTGATAAAGAATGCGCTCTAGAGAAAGGCTGCTATGATTCCTGCCGCTCAACAAGGTCTCTTATGAGCGAAAGGTCTTTGTCTGTGATTCCAAGAGAAAGAATCTCTTGAGCGTGCTTCTTGAAACGGTCGTTTCCGGCCTTGCGGTAATGCTCTACAGCCTTTTTCCATATCCCTTCAAGGAGGTAAACATCGCCTATAGCCAGATAGTCGGCTTCCTTTAATTCGGTTTCCGACTCAATGAGCCGGTTTATATACTTTTCGGCCACTTTGAATTTTCCTAACCGTGCGCTGCAAACTATTATGCGAATCATAATCTCGGTGTTGCCGGGTTGGGTTAATTCTGTTTTATAGAGATAGTTCATGGCTTCGTCAAGTCGGTTCATCCTGCTTAAGCAGTCGGCTATCCGCAGCGGAATGTTAATGTCATCTGGCATGAGAGCCTCTAGGCGGAGAAGGACATCAACGAGATCCGAAACCTGGTCGTTCTGGGCATAGCATTCAGCCAACTGAGTCAGCGTCCATAAGTCGTTTTCCTCAAGCATGTCGGCCTGTGAAAATATTTGCGCGGCCCGGTGCGAATTGTTCTGTAGTTTGTAGCAGTACCCTATCATTCTGAGGATTTTTGCGGATGCACCTTCCTTTGCTACTAAATCCTGTAGATAACGTAGTGCAGGGATTATGTTGTGAACCTTGGTAAGCAGCTCGCACAGGTCTGCCATTCGCTGTTTCCCAAAGCAGTGGCGCAGGTATTTGTTATCTGGCATTAGCATATCTCCCTCGAATGGGTTTTCCATTTCTTTGGAGATTGGTGAATGGTAGAAGAAGCGAAAGAGGTTCTGAACGTTGTTCCTAATGATAAATCCAGGCTGTGGGCCGATATCGCTAACTCCACCCATCGGCTCGAATATGTCAGAAAGGCGGTTCTCCATTGCATTTATGTCAATTCGCTCGCTCATAACCTCGCATAAAGCATAGCGATTGAGGCTGCATTCCGTACTCCGTCCGAAGAGGTTTCGCATGCCCTGGGCTAGGTCGCCGTTCTGGCGTGTAAAGAATTCTTGAATCATGGGGCGACTTTCGTCGAAAGGAGCCCACCAGTGTGAAATGATGCGGAGAAATTTAGAACTATGCAGTAACGGAACTTTCGAAAGGTCCATATCGAAGCCCAGGACGGCATATTCGCCCATCTTCTTCATTGAGCGCTTCAGTTCCTGCTCGAAGTTGGGTTGAGAAGGACTAAGACCAGAAAGTATCTTGTTTACCTCTTCGTTAGCCTTGGGACTCTCCTTCATCAAAATCAGTTCCTTCTGAATCTGACAGAAAGTTTCGTTCAATCGTTTCGAACGTAAGTTTAGCGGTAATGAAGGATAGACGGGTATCAGCCTTTCGTAGTGTATAATGATGAGTGCCAGCAATGTGGCGCAGAGGGAATGAACTTCATCATGTTCGGAATCGGCCATTAGGCGCAGGAAAGTAATCTTTTCTGTGTCGAAGTATTCCCAGCATGAGAGGAATACACCGCCTGTGAGATGTTGCTGTACCAGAGTGTCCTGCCTACTGATGAACTCATACCAATCGGCGGTGTCCTTAGAATCCCACAGAGGCATAGTCCATAGTAAGTCGAAGATGAGGTCCTGGGTCTCGTAGCGCTCCGTCATGCCCTGTTGGCGGTTCCATTCGTCCCGTAGGAATTGTCTGACATTCTCACCATAGGTCAGTATAAGGCGTTTGTAGGACCTTCCGTAGGTGTCCTCAGCACGTTCAATCCTGACTTGCCTAACAGCGCTATTCAATATATGGAAGGCCTCTCTCTGCAATTCGTCCTGAATCTGGCTTCGGTTATCATCTTTGCCATTTTGCTCAAGAAAGTCCAGCATCTTGTCATAGTTAAGCGACAAAGACTCCAGTGACCTGGCTTGTTGTTGATCGTTGCATTCGCGTGTGACAAGACCAATCCCCTCCAGCCCATCAGCAAGGTGATAGCTCAAAAGTAAATCTGACACCTGCCGATGCAGGACTTTCAAGGTAGCGTTGTCAATCATGTTATTTTATTGTGAGTTCTTCATTCAGACACAAACTGTCCAACTTTGCTGTCTTTGGTAGCCTATTGCGGCCCTTAAGCCATTTAGCTGCTATCTCTGCATCCTTTTTCTCGGGATTCATTGCCGATTTCAGGGCGGGTAGAATAAGTGAGTCAAGAGCCTGTGGCTGAATTCCGAAATCCCTTTGCAAAATAGACCTGACGGTATCGGGATAGGCACCTTTATTCAGTTGCTCAACTGCTTTGTCGTAAGCATAGCGGAAGCCCTTGATTTGTTCAACTTTTAGGCTGTCTGTGCGATGATGGTTCTGCATAACCCAAACGGCTAAGTGCGGCGATTTGTCATCGGTGCGCTTGAGCTCCTTGTGTCCTGCTGCTTTCATCCATGTTGCATAGGGCTCAGGCAAGATGGCTGCATCCATCAGTCCTGTGCGTAACATCTCTGTACGTAAGCCCACATCATTCACCTGAGGGCGATAGAAATCTTGGTGACTCACTTCCGTACTGTCCATCATCTGGTCACACCAATAATCTGTAATACAAAGCCTACAGACGGCTACCATTTTCTCCTTTAACTGATGCACTTTGCTAACTCGTCTCCCTTTGAGGGCAATCAGTGAGATTGGTTCATCTACTGCCATAAAGGCGCGTACTTGGGTTGTATCTGTCCACAGCCGTAGTGCTCGAATCAAGTCGGAAGGAGCAATGTCTACTCGATTGTGAATAATCGCTGTATCTATGTCCATCTGTGCTTGAAACCGTTGTAAGCGGATGTTTAGCCCCATCGAATCCAAGAGCCCAGTCCTTTCGGCATAGTACACGGGGAGGTTGCTGAGGACGGGCATCACAGCGACCTTCAAAGCCATTGAGTCACGCTTTGTCTGTTCTTCGGAAGAAAGCATGGCCTCCTGCTTCACGCAGGAGGCCAGCATGATGATTGAAAGTATCGTGAGTACGTATCTCATTAACCCTTGATGGCAGCAACTCCAGGCAGGACTTTGCCTTCGATAGCCTCGAGAAGGGCACCGCCGCCAGTGGAAATATAAGATACTTTGTCTGCAAGGCCAAATTTGTTGACGCAAGCTACTGAGTCACCACCGCCAATGAGTGAGAAGGCACCCTCAGCAGTAGCCTTAGCAACAGCCTCGCCTACAGCGCGTGAACCGGCTGTGAAATCGTCACATTCGAAACAGCCTGCAGGGCCATTCCACAGGATGGTCTTGGCACCCTCGATGGCTTTTGCAAACTTCTCGCGGCTAACAGGACCAACATCCAATCCCTCCCAACCGGCCTCGATGGCATTAGAGGGGAACACCTTAATCTGTGCACCGGGCTTTACAGAGAAGGTGGAGAAGTCATAACCTGTGCAGCAAACCGAGTCGCAACCCAGAACCAACTCAACACCATTCTTCTTGGCCATTTCCTCTACGCCCAGGGCAACATCGAGCTTGTCCAACTCAACAATTGAGTCTCCTATCTCACCTCCATGAGCCTTGGCGAAGGTATAGGTCATTCCACCGCACAGAATGAGCTTGTCCACTTTGCCCAGCAGGTTCTCAATGATACCGATCTTGCTGCTAACCTTGGAACCACCCATAATGGCAACGAAGGGGCGCTTGATGTTGCTCAGCACGTTATCAACAGCTTGAACCTCTTTCTCCATCAGGAGGCCCAGCATCTTGTTGTCGGCATCGAAATAGTCAGCAATAACGGCCGTAGAGGCATGCTTGCGATGAGCGGTGCCAAAGGCATCCATTACATAACAGTCAGCATAGCTAGCCAGAGTCTTGGCAAACTCTTTCTGGCTCTGCTTCATAGACTTCTTGGCCTCCTCGTAAGCGGGATCTTCCTTGTCGATGCCTACGGGCTTGCCCTCTTCCTCAGGATAATAGCGCAGGTTCTCCAGCAACAGAGCCTCGCCCATCTTCAGGGCCTTGGCTGCGTCCTGAGCCTTTGCACAGTCTGGTGCAAAAGCTACGGGTACACCCAGAGCTGCAGATACAGCGTCCTTGATCTGTCCCAAAGAGAGCTTGGGATTAACTTTGCCTTTGGGCTTGCCCATGTGGCTCATAATAATTACAGCACCTCCGTCAGCCAGAATCTTCTTCAGGGTAGGCAATGCACCACGGATGCGGGTATCGTCAGTAATCTCACCATTTTCGTTCAGGGGCACATTGAAGTCCACCCGGACAATTGCCTTCTTACCGGCAAAATTGTACTCGTTGATAGTCATAATCTTTTTAACTTTAATTTATATAATGTATTGTATCCTTATTCTTTCTGGGGTGCAAAATTACAATATTAAATTAAGACTGGAAAGAGAAACGGGAAAAAAATGCTCATGTAACTTAAAGTTTCTCCACTCCAACTCGTTTACAGATTCCGAGAAGTCCACATTCCTCACAGCGTGGACGTCGAGACCGGCAGACGTATCGGCCATGAAGAATCAGCCAGTGGTGAGCAGTTGGTATAATGTCTGTGGGGATGTTACTGGTCAGCTCTTTCTCAACACTCAGCGGAGTGGTGCACCGGTTGGAAACCAGGCCTATGCGGTGGCTTACACGGAAAACATGCGTATCCACAGCCATCTTTGCCTTTTGGAATACAACCGCCTGTATAACGTTGGCAGTCTTGCGTCCTACTCCGGGCAGACGCTCCAATTCCTCGCTCGTAGCTGGTACTGTACCACCATATTCTTTCATGATCATGCGTGCCGTTTCTACAAGATGACGCGCCTTGCTGTTTGGGTAACTAACACTGTGAATGTACTCATAGATAACTTCCGGAGTAGCTTCAGCCATGACTTCAGCTGTAGGATAGTCCTTGAATAATTGGGGCGTTACTTGGTTGATGCGCTTATCTGTGCATTGTGCACTTAAAATCACAGCCACTAACAATTGGAATGGATTTTCATAGTGCAGCTCTGTTTCAGCTACAGGCATAGCCTCCTGAAAATATGCAATGACCTTGCCGTATAATTCTTTCTTCGTCATTATCTTTAGAGTTCAATTGGCATTTACTTTTTTACCCTTATCTTGTATAGGCGAAATGACATTGAGGGCAGTTCGTCGTGGAAGATGCAATCTTTCTTGTTCTGCTCGCTTTGCAGGCTACCAGGTTTGGGGACAATCTTATTTGGCTGGCTCAGCGAATTTTCGTCTTCCAGGCTGTCGTGGCTAAGCGTAAGTGTCTCTGCTGTGCGTTCTCCTCTGATTCCTTGGAGATTTAGAGTAACAGATTGTTTGAACTTTGATGTATTGACAACTTTTACTATTACAATTCCGGCTGACCTATCCAATACGCTGCTGGCAAAAAGGCCATCCTGATGAACCTGCCCGGCCACAACCTTGTTATCCATAGTGAGTGATAGGACATTGCTTCCTCTGTTGTCTGCATACATCTGCTGAACGTAGTAACTGCATGTCTTGACGACTTGCAGATTGTCAAACCATATAAGATCCGGACGCCATTGCCATCCCTCGTAGTGAGCCAGGAGGGGTGCATAGGCTGTCATGTGAACGACATCGGCATTCCGTTCCAGGCCAGTCATGAGCGCTGCCTCCATTATGGCTGCCCTATATTGATTTGTGCTGTTGCCCTTGATGTGGCATGCATATTCACCCGCAAATACCTTGGGGCCTTTCCTGTCGTAGTTGTCATATCTTTGTGCATGGGAGAGGAACCATTCTTCGTTACGATAGTAATGCTCGTCAACAAGGTCGGCTTTCAGCCTTTTCATTTCAGCCCAGCCTTTTTCAAACTTCTCATCATCCGGGTTGGGGCCACTGCTTCCAACTATCTTGATGTTTGGGTATCGTGCTCGTATAGCTTTAATGAATGGTTCCAGACGGCGATAATACATCTCGTCCCACTGTTCGTTGCCAACTGCAATGAATTTCAAATTGAAGGGTTCGGGGTGTCCCATTTGGGCCCTGATTTTCCCCCATTCACTATCGGCCGGTCCGTTTGCAAATTCAATGAGGTCAAGACAGTCCTGTATATATGTTTGTATCTGTTCGGCATCAGCATGGGCTTTCTCGTTGTCTGGGTTCTGGAATTGGCAGGCCATGCCCACGTTCATAACGGGGAGGGGTTCGGCGCCAATGTCCTCGGCCAGCTGGAAAAACTCAAAGAAACCAAGGCCCCCGCTTTGGAAGTAATCTGGGAAGAAGCGGTTGCGGAAAGTGTACTCCCACCTGTTCTCATTGAGCGGGCGGTTTTCTACGGGGCCAATTGTGTTTTTCCATTGGTAGCGGGTGTCCAAGTCAACACCTTCGACTATGCATCCGCCGGGAAAGCGCAATAGTCCGGGCTGCTCATCGGCCAGTGCCTGAGCCAGGTCGCGACGCATGCCGTTTGGACGGTCGCGGAATGTATGAACCGGGAAGAGGCTGATATGCTCCAGGCACACTGTTTCTTTCCCCTCCAGGAATATTCTCAGTTGTGCATTGTTTACAGTGCGGGGCGATTTCATTATTACTTCATACCGTTTCCATTCGCTTGAGGTGATGTCAAGTTTGCTCGTAGCAAACTCTTGCGAACTAGCCATCGTGCTCTTCTCAATAAATTGTACGGCTATTTTTGATGTGCCCTCCGGCGCTTTTGCCCAAAGGCTGAAGCGGTATTCTTCGTCCTGCTTGAGTCCTATGCCGAAATAACCGTTGTTGGAAAGTCCCGAATGGCGATGCTCATGACTGGGGTAGCGCAATTCTACATAGTGTGGGCAGCGAGGGAACGGGCCGTCTGTCTTTATTTCGAAAGTGCCAAAGGCTTCCCAACCCATCAAATGGTCGGGGAACTCAAATGAACGGTTTTTTACCAGTTCTCCATATAGGCCGCCATCGGCTGCATAGTTGATGTCCTCGAAAAAGAGGCCCCACATTGTTGGCTGGATTGTAGCTCCTGGTTTTCGGGTGTTGATGTCCAGAATATGATTCTGCCCGGCAGCGCTGAGGCTTATGAGCATTAAGCAGGTTTTTATGAGTGTTCTCATTGAGTGTAAATCTCAGGTTTTGGTTTGTGATATGAAAAATCCCACAAGCTGTCACACACTTTCCTATTGTATGAAATACTAATCTGTGACAGCTTGAGGGAATGCGGGTCGGTTATGTCTTTGCCTTATAGTTCAGATTCGCTGACGTTGAAAGTGGAAGTGTTCATGTCTCCCGTCTCCAATCCCCTCTTGAGCCATCTCATTCGCTGGGCGCTGGTGCCGTGGGTGAAGGACTCAGGCTGTACGTATCCGCGTGCCTTCTTTTGCAGGTAGTTGTCGCCAATCTTCTCGGCACAGTCAATGGCTTCTTCAATGTCGCCAGCCTCCAGTGAGCCATAAGCGGCATTCTCATAGTGCCCCCAAACGCCGGCATAGTAGTCAGCCAGGAGCTCCAGGCGAACACTTATTTTGTTGGCCTCCACGCTGTTAACTCTATTCATCTGAGTATGGGCGGCATTGAGCGAACCCAGCAGGTTTTCTACATGATGCCCTACTTCATGGGCGATGACGTAGGCATAGGAGAAGTCGCCGTCGGCACCCAACTGGCTTTTCATCTCGGTGAAGAAGGACAGGTCAATGTAGAGCTTCTGGTCGCCGGAGCAATAGAAGGGGCCCACCGATGCGCTTGCTTCGCCGCAGGCACTGCTTACACTGTTAGTGAAAAGCACCAGTGTGGGGGGCGTATAGGTCTTGCCCATCTGCTTGAATACCTTGGTCCATACGTCTTCCGTTGAGGCCAGTACCTGGCGAGAGAACTTGGCCAGTTCCTGTTCTTCCTCGGTAAATTCACGCTGGCCTTCCACTTGTTCTTCCTGAATGGCCGAGAGGCCGCCCTGCTGAACTACGTTAGTTACGACATCACCAATGTTTCCACCCTGCATGAAGGTCATAAGGGCAATGATGATAATACCTGCAATACCGCCTACTCCTGCTTTGGCACCTGTGCTCATACCACGGCGGTCTTCCACATTGGAACTTTCTCTTCTTCCTGATAGATTCATAATTACTTTTCTTTTATCAAATTTATGTTTCTTTGCGCAAAGATAGTGTAATTTTCTGATTAGGGGAAAAAAAAGAGAATAAATAATTTATAATTCGGAGTTTCTGTACATGAATTTTGTATCTTTGAAGCCCGCAAACATTAATAATGACATAATTAACCTTAGTTAGACGATAATTATTCAGGGGAGAGTCGCTTCAGGCAGTGGCAACCGGAATTGTTTGCATGAATTATGTTCCGGGCACTATATGACCTAAGTAATTTCACTACAATTTCTCTATAAAGTCTCTATAAAAACACTATGTCTAGTATAGAGATATTATAGAGGATTTATAGAGATATTATAGAGACTTTGTAGGGATATTATAGAGACTTTATGGAGAAACTGTAGAGAACTTATAGACAATCTCTCTCACTTAACGGCAATCTTCTTCCCATTCGATATGTAGAGTCCCTTCTTAAGGCTTTTCAGGCCGTTGGCCTTTGCCGTTATGCGGCGGCTTCCGTCAATCGAATAGATATCTTGCCTGTCGGCAGTTGCAGCGGTGAGTGATGCATCTGTGGTTGTAACGGGCTCTACGCGGATTGTGCCGCTAAGGTTCTTTATGAGGTGGGCATCCTCAATGGCGTGCCCCAGGATGTAGAGCCCGCTGTAGCGGCTGGCAGGGGCGTAGTACATTACGACGTTTCCCCAGGGCGAGAACAGAGCTATCGTTCCTGCGGGGCAGTCGCCTTCTATACAGTCATTGCCGTACTGCAGGGCTGGGGTGGGGTAGAATATCTTCTCGTTGTTGCTGTAGTTCTCCACCTCCACCTCAATGGGCAGCATATTGAAGAGGGAGCGGGCCGCGCTGGTACTGTTCAGCTGGAAGATGACGATATTCTCGCCGTCGGAAACCTTTATTTTCATGTCGCTTGTCTGATCGTCTTTGTTCAGTCCTGTTTCTTCAATCCATTCGGCCAGCATCGTTGATGCTTGTCCCACCTGGGAGGCACGTATCCATAGGTTTGGCTCCAGGAAAAGGCCTTCGGGAATGAGTCTCTTTGCATCGGCAACGGTGCTGCTGATGCCGCTGCTGGCACTTGATACGATGAGTCCGATGCGCTTGCCTGCCATCTTGGCTCCGTTCTGAAAGAGGTAGCTCTGCATGGGGGCAGCCATCTGGCTCCACCAAAGTGGTGTGGCTACGATAATGTTGTCGTACTGGCTGACGTCGATGTTGCTGGGCTTGATGGATGGGTAGCTGGCCGGGTCTTCGGGGTGTTGCCTGATTGCAGCTATGAGACGGCTGCCGATAGCGTAGTTGTTGGCTGCATAGTCCAGGCCCTCCTCGGCGGGCTGCACCTCGAGCACGTCGGCATTGATTTGCTTGGCCAGTTCGCCTACGATGGTTCGCACGTTGTTCGTGAAGCTGTAGTAAACTATGAGGGTGCGCCCCCCGCTGGCGGCTGGCTGGGCCTTCAGGTCTGCCTCTTCGCTGCTGCATGCCATAGCGCATAGGCAAAGCAGTATTGTGGCAATTCTTTTCATCTGTGTCTTCATCTTGTTCTATTTCTTTTTCGTTAGTTTCTCTTTTCTGCCTTGTTTTTGTGATGTTATGCTGCCGGTCTTTCACTTTTCAGACCCGAAGAGCTGTTCGGCATTCCTGTATAGAATCATTTCGCGGTAGGGAGCCAGGTCTGCCTCGTCGGTCAGGTATTGGCGCATCCGCTCCAGTCCTGCAGTAAGTGCCTGCGGAGCAGCGTACGGATAGTCGGAGCCGTAGAGCAGATGCTCGGGCTTGGTGATGCTGAGCAGTATGCGGATGGCTTGCGGCGAGTGGGCTCCAGCCAGGTCGTAGTAGAGCGAGGCCAGGCAGGCTTCCCATTGGATTTGTCCCACCATGCCGTTCTTCTGCATGACAGGGGCCAGCGACTTCATCCTGGGCACGGCCAGGGGCAGGTAGGCTCCGCAATGGGGCACTACGATCTTGACGTCGGGGTAGCGGGCCGGCACGTTGCGTGTAATCATGTTGGCTACGGCGCGAGTCCTTTCTGCCAGGTATTCCTGCATGGCCAGTGGGGTCTGCTGCATAACCTTGCTGTTGACGGGCTCCGGGCGATGCGGATGCAGGATGACCACGGCTTTGCGCTCGTTCAGTAAGGCGAATAGTGTGTCCAGCTCCTCCGTACCCAGGTACTGTCCGCTGGCGTTGGTTGCCAGCTTGATTCCGTCAGCCTTCAATGTGTCGAGGGCATAGACGGCCTCGCGGATGGCTGCATCCACATCGGGCAGGGGCAGGGCGGCGCAGAAGAGGAAGAGGAACCGGCCCCGGTGCTGTTGTTTCAGACGGGCGGCAGTTTCGTTCGCCTTCCTCACTACCTCGGGGGATGATGGCTGTGGAGCTGCCAGGGTGAGCACAGACGTTTTCACTCCGGCCTGGTCCATCCACTTCAGGTGCGTCTCTGCTTTGTACTCGGGCAGGGGGAATCCTTCGTCGAGCAGGCACCCCTCTTGCTTGAGAGACGAAAGGAACTCGGGAGTGATGATGTGGCTGTGCACATCTATCGCTCCCTGGGCCAGTATGTTTGCCGCAAGCATGCTTGAAAGCAGTGTAAGTATGACTTTCAACTTGCTGAATCCTATTTTGCGGTTGCTGCCAGTCATTCCATCGAGTGTTCCCATCCGCCGCGGGTGTCTATGCCGGTGGCATCGGCCAGTTGTTCCAGGCGGGTTACTTCCTGGCTCGTAAGCTGTATCTTGGCGGCCTCGGCAGCCTCCACGACGTGGCGCTCCTTTGTGGCGCCAATGATGGGCAGTGTGCCCTTGGCAATGGCCCAGGCTATGCCAACCTGCGAGCACGAGGCTCCGTACTTCTTGCCTATAGTTGCCATTTCGCTCGTCAAGGCCTCGAGCTGTGGCAGCACTGGGTTGTATTTCTTGCCGCGGTCACTTTCGGCGGGCAATGGGTTCTCTTTGTTGTATTTGCCCGACAGTGCGCCCTGCTCCAGAACCATATAGGCCCAGAACTCCATGCCGTTCTGCTTGCAGTAGTCGAGTACGCCGCCTTTCTCGCTCGAGCGGTAGAGTAGGGAGTAGTGGTTCTGTACGGCGCTTATGCAGAATCCGGCTTTGGCGAGTATCTCGTTGGCCTGGCGAATCTCGGCAATGTTGTGGTTCGATACGCCTACGCGCTTTACCAGCCCTTTCTGCAGCAGGGGAATCAGGCCGGGTGTCCAGCGCTCGACGTCCATGGGATTATGAATCCAGTATATGTCGATGTATCCGCACTCCATGCGCTGTATGGATGCCTCGGCCATCTTCTCAACCGAGTTGCCATAAATCTCGGCTATCTGAGGCGTGAACTTTGTGGAGATGAGCACGTCCTCGCGCCTCATGCTCTTTGCCAGGGTGCCCAGTATGCGTTCCGACTCGCCCATGCCATATACGGTAGCCGTATCCCACAGGTTAAGCCCTGCCTTCATAGCTGTTCCGAATACGGGCTTCAGGTTTTCAACGTCGGTCTTGCTGCCGAATACTGTGTCTCCTCCGAATGCTCCTGAGCCCCAGGCCCAGGTTCCTAATGCTAACTTTGCCATATATGTAATATTATAATGTGTATGATTTGCGCTGCAAAGGTACGGCGATGCCGGCAGACTTTGCATAAATGAATTACAGATAAATCAACCTTTTTTACGGATTCTCGAGAAATTATCGTATCTTTGCAGCCGGAATGGATAAAATACTGCGAGTTCATAGCGTAAATGACTATGCCCGATACATTGGGGCGCCCGTGCTGCATCCGCTCGTCTCGGTTATTCACTACGACGAACTGGAGCACTGCCGTCATTCACTGAACAATTATGATGTGTATGGCATCTTCATCGGTGACGAGACGCTTGAGGAGCTGACCTACGGGCAGGTGAACTACGACCTGCACCGCCATGCCCTGATGTGTGTGGCCCCAGGGCAGATTGGAGGCAAGACGGATACGGGGCACGAGATACAGACGAAGGGATGGGCGCTGCTCTTCGACCCCGAGTTGCTGCATGGCACCGACCTGGGGCGGCGGATGGTGCAGTACACATTCTTCTCGTATAATATCAGCGAGGCTTTGCTGATGTCGGACTGCCAGCGCGCAGTCATTGTGTCGTTGATGGAGGCACTGAGGGGCGAGCTGCAGCTCAGTCATCCTGGCCAGGGCGGAGCCGACGGGCAGAGCCTGCACATCGTTGTGGCTTACATCAGCCTTATCCTGAGCCACATAGCCCGCTACTATGCACAGCAGATTTCGTCTGCGGCTCCGGCAAAGGGCGACCTGCTCATCCGCTTCGAGAACCTGCTGCAGCGTTACTATGACGAGGGCCTGTACCTCCGGCAGGGCCTGCCTACCGTCAGGTTCTGCGCACAGGAGCTGTTCCTCTCGTCCAACTACTTTGGCGACCTCATCAGGCAGTTCACCGGCGACACGGCCTCGAACGTCATCCGCCGCTTCGTCATGCAGCGTGCGCGCCAGCTGCTCCTGAGCGGCTCAACCATTACCGAGGCGGCCGACCAGCTGGGCTTCGACTATCCGCAGCACTTCAGCCGCATGTTCAAGAAGTATTTCGGCACTCCGCCCAGCCAGTACCCGAAGGGCAGGAAGTCATGACGTGGCGTGTAGGCAAAACCGTGTTTGATATATGTTGAAAGCAATGAAACCAATCCTCTGCTCGCTGGCCGCCCTGCTCATGTTGCCGGCCTGCAGCGGACGCAAGAGGCCCGGGGGCATGTGGCAGGAGCAGGAAGTGGCCTTCGAGGTGGCCAGTAATTATTTCTTCAGGCAGGGGCAGGAGATTCCCGAAAGCCCCAAGGTGACCAGCGCCGATGAGTTTGCCAGGCTCTTCGGGACGGCCACGACGATGGGCCCGGGCGGGCAGCCCACGGAGATTGACTTCGACAAGCAGTTCGTGCTGGCCATCGTACTGCCCGCAACCGATGTGGAGACGGAGGTCGTCCCCCTGAATCTCGTTGCAAAGGGCAACACGCTGTATTACTTCTTCCAGGTCGAGATGGGCGAGCAGCAGTCGTTCCGGATGCAGCCCCTTTCCATTATAATCGTCGACAAGAAGTACGCGGGGATGGAGGTCTCCCTTGTAAACCAGCAGGCCATGTAGTACATCCCGCAGCGGGCAGGACCGCTGGCGAGTGTCCGCGAGGGGGGGCCGTCAGCCTCGTCCCGCAGGCGCTGCGCGTGTGCTCTGCTGCCCCCGCATTTTTGCCGGCGAAACACCACCTTTTTCGTGAAGTATACTTCAGCTAGTAGGTAAAGTATACTTCAGCTAGTAGGTAAAGTATACTTCAGCTAGTAGGTAAAGTATACTTCAGCAAAAAGGCCTGATATACCTCATTAAAAAGGCGGGTCGTACTGCCCGGGAAACGCCTGCCCACGAAGGGCGGGCCGGCGGGCCTGAAGCCGTAGCTGCCGCAATGGGCTCAGGCCCTGCATTCAGCCTATTTGAGCAGCCTGTCGATTTGCTTCGCGGTGGCCGAGGGGAGAAGCTGCGCAAGGTGCCCGGCCATCAGGCGGTATGACTCCTGGGGCGCAGGCTCACACGAGCAGCCGTCCTGCCCCATCAGCCGCTCGGGCGTAGTAAGCAGCGACCATCCGAAGCCGTACTCCCTGCCATGCTTGTCCACGGGATAGACGAAGTCCTCGGTGACGATGTAAGTAGCCATCTGCAGCCGGCCTACATAGGCATCGAACCTCGAGCGCATGTTCTTGCCAGTGAAGTCGCAGGCCGCGCGCAGTTCGCGGGCAACCATGCTGCCGTGCTCCCTGAGCGTTGCCAGTATCAGCTCCTCTATGCTCCCTTCCTCGGGCCGGGCGTGCCGGCTGCGTCGCCAGTTGCAGAAGTGGGGCCACCACTCTCGGCTGATGAAGCCTGCCTTGCCCGCGAAGAACTTGCCATAGACGCACTCGCCCTCGCGGACGGCCGAACCCTTCCAATTCCACAAAGGCCACTCCCACGACCCGTCGTCAAACTGCGTGAAGCGGCACTCCTCGGCCATCAGGCTCTCTGCCGAATAGCCCCGTATCCCGCTCTCCAGCAGGGGGAGGAAGCCTGCCTGGCGTATGCACTCCACCAACTCTGGGCAGGAATGGATGCAGCCCTGGGCTCCGCTGCGCTCCTGCATGTTCATGAAATAATCTGTAAACGCACTCATAACTACACTTTACTCAGTTTCAATATCGCATATTCCGGCCTCATTATGGCCATATTCCGTGCAAAGATAAGCCTTTTTCCCTAATTGTGGATTCAGAATGGTGCAGAATTGCAGAAATAACACTAACTTTGCACACACAATAGACAAAGATGGTTGAACCGACAAACTTTAGGACAATGAAACTGGCAGAAGCATTGAGCATCCGAAAGGACTTGCAGAAGCGCATCCAGCAACTGGGACAGCGCATACAGAACAACGTGAAAGTGCAGGAGGGCGATGAGCCGAAGGAGAAACCCGCAGAGCTGATGAAGGAGCTGGACGCTTGCCTCGCACAGCTGCAGAGGCTCATCTGGCGCATCAACGCCACCAATATCCGGACTACGAATGCCGAGGGAGTGACACTGACAGAGCTGATGTCGCAGAAGGATGTGCTGACTATGCGCATCAGCACCCTGCGCACCGTCTTCGACGCAGCATCATCCAGCCAGGACCGCTACTCGCGCTCCGAAATCAAGATGGTGACCGTAGTCGATGTGAAAACCCTCGGCAAGCAGATCGACGACTACTCGGCCCAACTGCGCAAACTCGACATAGAGATTCAGTCGCTTAACTTCCAGACCGATCTGGCCCAATAGCATCCAATAGGCATCCGCATTCATAGGGCGAACCGGAACCCCCTTTATTGGCACGCTGTCCGGAGCCGGCAGCATTCGGTTCTAAGACGAACTGTTCACGGCGCAGGCTCAGCACGTCCTTATTCGCATGCACAGCTCATGTGGCATGACGCACTACCGCCCGGTTGACTATGAGTGTCGGATGCCTTCTTCGTCCCTCACCGTCATTCCCCGTCCCATCCGGTCACTCTCCCTGTCCCATCCGGTCACTCTCCCCGTCCCATCCGGACGGGTCATTTAAGTATCAGTAGCACAAGAACTGTCTGGGCAATCAGAATCAGCGGAATGCCGATTCTGAATTTCTTGTGTAGCGTTTTGTGGTGCCATGACTTCATGCCCAGCCACGCTCCGACACTGCCACCCAATGCAGCCAGCAGCAACAAAGTGGCCTCAGATATGCGCCACTCGTTCCTTATGGCCTTTGCCTTGTCAATTCCATAGACGATGAAGGTCAGCAGGTTGATGCCTGCGAGGTAATACATAACGAAATGTTGAAGGTTCACTGTACGCTACAAGTTTCAATTGCGCTGCAAAGTTACACATTTTTCACGAAAAGCGTGCAGAATGAGCTCACTTTCTGAATATGCATCATTCAAAAAGCAAAATACAGAGCAAATGCCGTCAAAAACCGCTCCAGAATAGCCGGGAAGGCTCCTGTAGTCGTTAATAATTGTTTGCGAAGCATGTTTTCTGGTCTTGGCATCAGCTATTGTCGGGGTAATTTTGTACCTTTGTGCCATATTTGTGAAGATTCAAATTATCCACATTTCATCAGACAATAAATAAACGACTAAGGATATGACATTACAAGAAGCCATTGAAGCCCGGCATAGTGTGAGGGCTTACAAAAGTGAGCCGCTGGCAGAGGATGTTGCCAGGCGGTTGGAGGAAGAGATAGCAGAAGTCAATCAAATGGGTAGTCTTCATATCCAGCTGATACGTAACGAGCCAAAAGCTTTCCAGGGAACTCTGGCCAAATATGGTAAGTTTCGTAATGCCAACAACTATCTGGTCATGGCAGGGAAAAAGGGTGACGACCTTGATGAACGCATAGGCTACTATGGTGAGCATCTGGTATTGCTGGCTCAGACACTTGGATTGAACACCTGTTGGGTGGGACTGAGCTACAGGAAGATTCCCGATACCTATGTGCTGGAAGATGGCGAGGTTATCAAGGCGTATATCGCCATCGGCTATGGTGAGACACGGGGCACGAGCCATAAGATCAAGACCGTTGAGCAAGTGTCTAATGCCACCACCATCACCCCATCGTGGTTCAGGAATGGTGTCGAAGCTGCCTTGCTTGCTCCGACAGCCGTAAACCAGCAGAAGTTCTTTTTCCACTACGTTTCAAAAGCGTCACAGAGTGCCGAGCGCTCCTTCGAGTATGTCGGCATGAAAGACAATTGCCATCAGGTGCACGCCAAGAAGGGGTTCTCCATGATTGGTTACACCCAAATGGACTTGGGCATTGCCAAATATCACTTTGAAT